>JAAAOZ010000073.1 GCA_009908585.1 Chloroflexota bacterium | reverse complement strand
AACTGCGACTCCCGCGCCCTCAGCCGCCCTGGCTGTTGATGTTGGAGAGCGTCGTGCTCATCATCGTGCTCTTGGTCGTCGCTGCGACCGGGCTGCTGGCCGGGCCGTCCGCGCGCATCGTCCTGGTGCCTGAAGGCCGACGCTACGACAAGGTCGTGCCCGTCTCCGTCAGCCCCGATGTGGATCTCCCTAATCTCCAGCAGGGTGTCATTCCCTCTGCGCGCATCGGCGACGAGTTCGAGGCCTACGTCGAGGTACGCACCTCCGGGCAGGGCTTCGCCTACTCCGGGCGCGCCACCGGGCGCGTGCTCTTCACCAATCTCTTGGGCCAGGAGTATCGCGTGGCCGAAGGCACCGTCGTCCGCACGTCGGCCGGCTCCTATCCCGTGCGCTTCGCCACCACGCAGGAGGTCGTCATTCCCGCCTTTGGACAGGTCGAGGCGTCTATCGAGGCGCTGGAGGAGGGGCCGCGCGGCAACGTAGACGCTTACCAGATCAACCTGGTCGAGGGCGTGGCCGGCTTCGCGGTGCGGGTGACCAATCCCTACCCGGTGAGCGGCGCGGAAAGTTCGACGGTTGCCGTCGTCTCGGAGGCGGATCAAGCGCGGGCGTGGAATCTGGCCGCCGATCAGGTGATGGCCAAGGCGTACAACGGTCTACGGGAGGGCGACTATCTGGAGCCGGGCGAATATCTCCCGCACCAGTCCTTGGTGATCCAGGCCGTGCCCAAGCAGGCCTACACCCATCTCGTCGGTGAGGAGACGCTCACCTTGGGCTTGAGCCTGCGATTGTTGATCACGGCGCAGAAGGTGGATCTGCGCGATGTGCACGCGCTGGCCTATCACCGGCTCGCGGCCAACCTGCCGGAGGGCTATCGCCTGACCGACGCGCGCTTCGAGTATGGCGAGGCCGCCGAGGAGGAGGTGGGGCCGGGTCGGTTCACCTTCTATGTCGCGGCGCACGGCTACGCCACCTCGGATATCGCGCCGGAGGAGGTCATCCGCCTGGTCAAGGGGCGGAACGTGGAGGAAGCGCCTGCTGTATTGTCTGAGGCGTTGCCGCTGTCTCAGCCGCCGGAGGCCACTGTCTCGCCCGAGTGGTTTCCCTATATGCCCTTCCTCGATCTGCGCTACACGGTGGAGGTCATACCGGGCGATTTGGGGATGCCCTGAGCGCGGCGTGATCTAAGCATGCGATATTTGGCGTTGGATTTAGGGGATAGGCGGATCGGCGTGGCGATCAGCGACGCGCTGGGGATGATCGCTCGGCCGCTCGCGGTGATCGAGCGCACCTCGCGCGTGGCCGATTTCGAGGCCTATGCGGCGTTGGTGGCAGAACATCGGGTGGATGAGTTGGTCGTCGGTCTGCCGATCAGCATGGATGGGACGGAGGGGCAGCAGGCGGTGTGGGTGCGCGATTACAGCGCCGACTTGGCCGAGGCCATCGATGTGCCCTTGCACCTCTGGGATGAGCGCCTCACCACGGAGGAAGCGGTGGACATCATGCATGCCCAGGGCAAACGCCCCTCGAGGGATTGGATTGACGCCGTCGCCGCGGCGGTGATCCTCCAGAATTTTCTGGATGCGCACACTTGAAAGATTGGGTGGGGCGGTGGGCTCTTAGGGGAAGATAAAAGATGCTGGTCACGACTAGGAACGTATTTCGTATTCCGTATTTCGTGATGAACTAGTTGTGAGAGTTGTCAGGCAAAATCCAAAAGACCTAGATTCGATTGGTAGATGTGCAAAGTATGCACAACATAATTACGCAATACGTTTTACGGAATACTCGCTGTTATAAGTAATCCCCCAGTACCCTCACTAAAAAAGCCCCGCCGGTTATTCAGCCGGTCGGGGCTTTTTGATGTTCTGGTCGCGCGTCAGATGCCACACGTGGAGCAGGAGCTAGAGCTACAAGAAGCGCAACTACTGCTGCCGCCGGAGCTTCCGGCCTTGCTGAGCGAGGCGCGTGTGCCGCCGCTCGGACTGAAGAACGATGAGAGCTTCCGGCGCGTCTCCGGCCCGCCACATTCCGGGCAGGTGATGGGCGCATCTGCGTCCTTCATCGCGCGGCGAGCCTGAAATTCTGCCTCACATGTCTCACAACTATATTCGTAAATCGCCATGTATAAACTTTCCCTCCAATTTCTATCCTCGAAACGGCCCCTACACATCCTCGCGGTTGATGATCTCGGTCAATTCCTCGGCCTTGACGTAGCCTGCGACGGTGATCTCTTGGCCCGTCACGCCCGGCACCTCGGCGATGGCGTGCTTGATGTCCACCGCCAGGCTGTGGGCGAGGGGGCACAGCGGCGACGAGGGGCGGAAGCAGTAGGCGACCACGCCGCTCTCCTCGTCGGCGGAGAGATCCTCCACCAGGCGCATGCGCAACACATCCACCCCCGTCTCTGGATCGATGACGTTGACCAGTCGCATCAAAATCTGCTCTCGCAGGGTCATATCCAAAGCCATCCCGCACCTCCGAAGGTAGTCGGATTGTCTTAATAGTCTGGTAGTCAGATAGTCCGGTCGTCACATAGTCGGATCGTTATCGACATTATACCACAAGTTATAGTTACTCATCCTCCGCACGGCGATATTTACGCCCTTGGAAGATCTCGACCAGGCCGTACCAGATGAGGGTGAAGGCGACGCCTTCATCTAAGTTACCGACGATGGGCATATTATCGGGGATCGCCTCAATAAATCCCGCCCCGGGATTGAGCATATAGACGACGCCTACCAGGGCCGCGAGATAGGTCAGCCAGATGGGCACGCCCCGCAGCGACGGCGGCAGGGTCACGAAGCTCATTTGCTCTTTGCTCGGTTTGGATTGGGCCGGTACTTGGTTATTCATCAACATCTCCTTTGGATTGTGGCTAAAGGACACCTTTCCTCTAAAGAGATTATACCTGATTTCAGGCTAACGAAAATGGGTCTTTTGGATTTCGCCGGATAACTCCCCGGATAGCCCTAAAAGCAGCGCGGATTTGTCCGGTTGTGGGGATCACAGACCTTTTTACGTCGCTACTAGGTTGTGGATGGGCGGCGCAATAGCGCGGCGCAATTGCGCTTGGCAGATTGCACCCGGTGAATTCCTGAAGAACCACTAAAATTGACGCTACGAGGGGTCTTGCTCTACTCCGATTCGGTCGGGTGATGGGCCGGTTGTCGAAAGCGCTAGAGGAGGTTACAATAAAAGTGCCCACGACACAGTGGGGAGGAGAGGGGGGAATTTGGGATGTTGTACCTAACGCCGGTGGCCATTGGCTATTTAACGCAGTTGATTTTGATTGCCTTGATCACGGCTTACTTCCTCTGGCATTTTCGATTTCGGCGCAGTACGCAGTTAGCGTGCTTAATTAGATTCCTCATCGGATTAACTGGTTTTATTGCAACCCTATTCTTAGAAGCGGCGCTGCTGCCGCCCGCGCCGGTCCTCGTCGTGGTATTCCTCCAGGCGCCGCTGCTCAGCGTGGCATGGGTGTGTTTGCTCCAATTTGCCTACCGCTTTCCCACACTTTCCCCACCGCTGCGCCGTGAAGCGCGTCTCAGCCTGGTCGCCAGCGGCCTCTACGCTCTGTGGGAGATCGGGTTTGCGCTTTACCGGTTCGTGCGATTGCGCGCCGGCGTGGTCGAATATCGAATCGATTGGACCGACTACCTTCTGTTATTATTTTTGCTGTGGGCGCCGATAGTCTTCATACGGCAGATGTACCGCTTGACTCCCTCGCACGAGCGGTTCTGGCGGCGCATCCGCCTTGCCTGGCTCCGCCCCGCCGGTCGCGAGGCGCATGCGCTGCGCACCTTCACACTCATCTTCCTCTTCGTCGCCTCCCTGAGTCTCTTCAATTTGCTGCGCACGTTCTATCTGCTCTCGGTGGCGCTGGCCAATTTGGGCATCTCGTTAGGCATCTTAGCCGCGCTGTTCGCCTTTGCGCTGACGTACCTCGACCAGCGCGCGGAAACCACGTCCTTTATGGTCAAGCTCGCCGGCGTCACCCTGACGGTGATGCTGGCGCTGATGGGCATCGTGGGGTGGGTGATCGCGCCAGCGCGCATCGCTGACTATCGGCCTGATCTGGTCGCACCGCGCGCGCTGCGCTTCACGCCGGCGGCGGATGGCGGCTACACCATCGCGGAGATTCCCTTCGCCTTCGAGCGCGATCTGGGGCGCGATTTGCAGTTGGATGACGGGCGCTATCGCGGATGCAGCGAGGCGCTGACCTTCGATTTTCCCTTCTACGGGCAAAACTACCCCACGATTTACGCCTGCAACGACGGCGTGATCGCGCCAGGACGGGCCATACGCTACCGCGAGTACCAGTATCGCTACGGCGCGGGCGCGCCGCTGCTGATGCCGCTGTTGATGGATCTCGATCCCAACATCAGCCCCGGCGGCGTTTTTGCGCGCCAAGAGGCCGACCGCTTAATCATCACCTGGGATCGCCTGCGCGGATTCCGCCAGCCGGAGGCCGAGTTCACCTTCCAGGTCGTGCTCTATGCCGATGGCCGCTTCGATTTTGTCTACGCGGCGCTGTCGGATGTCGTCTATTATCCCAACGACGAACCGGGTGCGAGCCTGTGGGCCGTGGGCGCGATCCCCGGCAACATGCGTGGCCCGCTGCCTCAAGGGCTATCGCTGGCGGCGCTGCCCGCGACCGGCGGTCCCGATGGTGTGGTGCAGGACTTCCTCCTGGAATTCCGCCAGCATCTGCATCGGATGCTCGCGCCTTTGGCCGGGCTGATCTTGGCAGCGAGCGTCTTCATCGTGGGCGGTTTCCCGCTGATGTTCTACGTGGGACTGGTGCAGCCGCTTAACGACCTGGTCGCGGGCGTCGAGCGCATCGAGGCCGGGGAGTACGCAACCCGTGTGCCCGTGCGTCACCGTGATGAAATCGGGTTCCTCACGGGGGCGTTCAATGCGCTCTCAGCCGAACTGGGCGACCTGATCCGCACCTTGGAGGAGCGTGTGGCGGAGCGCACCGCCGATTTGGACGCGACCAACGCCCAGTTGCGCGCCGAAATCGTCGAGCGCGAGCAAGCCCAGGCTACCATCATTGAGCAGCAGCGCGCGTTGGCCGATTTGGAAGCGCGCGAGGGCCTGGCGCGCGATCTGCACGACGGCCTGGGGCAGGTGATGGGCTACATCAACGTGCAGGCGCAGGCCGTGCAGACCTTTTTGGATGCCGATGAACGCCCGGCGGCTCAGCGTAACTTGGCCGACCTGATCCAAGCTTCCCAAGAAGCGCATCGTGGCATCCGCGCCCATATCTTAGGCCTGCGCGAGCCGGATCTTCCCCAGCAGGATTTTATCGCCACTGTGCGCGACTATCTGCACGGATTGGGCCAGCACTGCGATTTGGTGACCACGCTCAGTATTCCCGATAATTTCCCACCGGAGATATTCACGCCCGCCGTGGAGGAACAGGCCTTGCACATCCTGCAAGAAGGCTTGACCAATGTACGCAAACATGCTCAAGCTCACCGCGTCGACGTGGTGTTTCGTCTCGTGGGGGACTATGTGCAGATCAGTGTCGAGGACAATGGCTGTGGTTTTGAACCAAAATCATCAACTGAAGCAGATCTCTATCACTTTGGTCTGCGTATGATGCGCGAGCGCGCGGAGCGCGCCGGCGGTGAACTGGAGGTTCGTTCCTGGCCCGGACGCGGTACGCGCTTGATGGTGACCCTCCCGCGCTTTGTCATCACCTCGGACGAGAGCGAGGCGGCTAACATCCAGAAGCTGCGGGTGCTTCTGGTCGATGACCACCCGCTCTTCCTGGATGGCCTGCGCAACCTGCTCATCGCGCGCGGCATCACGGTCATCGGCGTCGCGCACGATGGTCGGGAGGCGCAGGAGAAGGTGCGCGCCCTCCGTCCTGACGTGGTCGTGATGGATCTCAATATGCCGAAATGCGATGGCCTGGCGGCGACGCGCGCGATCAAGGCCGAGTTCCCGGAGACCAAGATTGTCATCCTGACCGTGGCGGAGGAGGATGACGCGCTCTTTGAGGCGATCAAAAGCGGCGCCTCCGGCTATCTGCTCAAAAATTTAGAGGCCAACGAGTTCTGTCGTCTGCTCACCGGCCTGCTGCGCGACGAAATACCTTTAGCGCAGGGGATGGCCGCCCGCGTCCTGGCCGAATTTTCACGTATGGCGTCGCAGCCTGCCCTCCCCCCCACGGACGGGGCGGAAGAACTTTCTTCCAAGCAGTGGGAGATCTTGGGCATGGTGGCCGAAGGGATGTTCTATAAAGAGATCGCCGCTGATCTGAACCTCAGCGAGAATACCATCAAATATCACATGAGTCGGATTCTGGAGTTGTTGCATCTCGAAAATCGCGCCCAGGCCATCGCTTATTATCAGCAACTGCAAGAGCAACTGGAGGAGGGTACATCGTGAGATGCCGTGCAATCTGATGATGTCTTGAATGCAAGTAGGCACAGAGACCTGTCGGGTTTATCAATCCCGGCAGGTCTTTTTTGTTTTTCTGCATCAGGCTCTTCAGGAATTCGCCGGATGCAATCTGCCAAGCGCAATTGCGCCGCGCTATTGCGCCGCCCATCCACAACCCAGTGACGACGCGAAAAAGGTCTGTAATCCCCACAAACACGCAATTCTTGGCTACTTTTAGGGATACAGAGGGGGTTGCCCGGCAAAATCCAAAAGACCCCTGCATCATTGGGCTTCAGGAGCGAGGTATAGGAAGGTCTAGTCGTCGAAACTAGACCTTGACTATACCTAAGTCTAGTGACAACGGCCCGGATTTCTGCTACAGTTTGGCTATGGGTTAGGAATTTTCTAACTTTTTTCCAATATATTTCCCCAGAAAAGTTGGCGATATATGATGAAGCGAATTTTGCTCTACGGGGACTCAGTTTTTTTAGGCGGCCTGGCAGCTCAACTTCAAGCGCAGGACGATGTGATCATTGTCCAACAAGCGTCGCACGAAGGGCCGCTCAAGCTGGGCGACCTTGATGCCGTCATCGTGGACTTCAACGACGTCGACGCCGATGACGTGCTGGCGATTCTGCGCGCCTCGCCCGATCTCAAAGTCGTCGGCGTGAACGCGCCCGGCGGCGCGGTGACGGTGCTCTCCGGCAAGGTCTATCTGGCGCACACGCTGGAGGACGTCGTGGGGTGTTTGGATTAGGAAGTGTTGAGACTCCTTGGCTCTTCAGGAATTCGCCGGGTGCAATCGGCCAAGCGTTATTGCGCCGCCCATCCACAACCCAGTAACGACGTGAAAAAGGTCTGTAATCCCCACAAACACGCGATGTCTGGCTGTTTTTAGGGCTACTGAGGGGATTGCCCGGCAAAATCCAAAAGACCCGACTCCTTTCGGCCTTTTTTGGGCCTGATGAGCGAGGTATAGGAAGGTCTAGTCGCCGAAACTAGACCTCGACTATACTTAAGTCTAGTGACATTGGCCCTATTTTATGCTACAGTTTGGCTATGGTTTAGGAATTTCTTAACTTTTTATTGACATATTTACCCAGAAAAGTTGATGAGATGTGAAGTGCTGGCGATCCTGCGCGCCCGTCCCGATCTCAACGCCGTCGGTGTGAATACGCCCGGCGGCGCGGCGACGGTGCTCTCCGGCAAGGTCTATCTGGCGCACACGCTGGAGGATGTGGTGAGATGTTTGGACTGACGCTTGAAAACGATTTTATTATCCAAAATAAGGAGTGACACAGATGAACAAGCTCAAGCACGTACGATTTGGTGTGTTGGCTATATTTTTGGTGACGCTGCTCTTTGGCATGGGGGACACGGTGGCCCATCGACTCGCGGGCGTTCCCGAACAGGACAGCCCGCCGCCCGCGCAGGCGCCCTTCCGCGCCCAGGCCAGCCTCGCGCCCAGCGACGTGGCGGCCGATGATGTCGAGACGGAGGGCGATACTATCACGCAGACGATCACGCTGCACGCCGGGTGGAATGCCATCTATTTGGAGGTGGAGCCGATCAACACCTCGCCCCTGATCAACAAAGGCACGGAAGAAGAACCTGACTGGGTTCACGAATTGCCCACGATAGCGGCAGTGTTCGCCCAACTGGCATGCGACGCCTGCCTGGAGAGTGTCTGGGCCTGGAATGTGCCCTTCTCGACGAAGGATTACATTGTAGACCCGGCGGAGGGCCTGTGGGATGAGCCGGGCTGGCTGCGCTACTTCCCCGAGGGCAGCGCGGGGCCGGACGGCGGCCCCCGCGATTTCCTCACCAACCTGCTGGCGCTGCACGCCAACACCGCTTACCTGGTGAAATTAGACGATGACCTGGCCGCGCCTCTCACGCTCCAGGTGGCGGGACAGCCCAAAGCGAAGAATCAGCAGTGGCTCAAGGATTCCTATAACCTGGCCGGATTCCCCATCTCGCCCGACGCTGCGCCTTCGATTGCCGTCTACTTCGGCAATTCCGGCGTCACCGAGGTGCGCCGCTTGACCCAAGCCGGGCGCTGGGAGACGATGGACGATACCGATACGCTGACCTACGGCCAATCCTACTTGGCTTATTTTGATGGCGAGGCGGCCGGATCGTCCACGGGCTTCACCCCGCCCTTAACGGTCGACGAGTCCGTCCCCGATGAGATCTCGTTCGCGCCCGGCGCCGGCGGCGAGCGCCAAGTCATCCCCATCGAGAATACCTCTGCCATCCCCATCACCGTCACGATCTCTTTCGCCGAGGCCGGGGATGCCGCGCCGCCCCTCTACTACGAAGACGCGGTGACCGACCCGCCCACCTACATTGACCTGCGCGAGAACGCGGTCCAGATTCCCTTGGCGGTTGGCGAAAAGCGCAATATCGTCTTGCTCCTCATTCCAGATGGATCGCCAACCGAGCGCATGATGCAGGCAGCGCAGGCCGGCGCCGCAGACGAGCCGGAGCGCAAAGCGGTGCTCGTCATCGCCTCCTTGGAGGGCGGCACGCGCTGGATGATCCCCATGGCCTACGAATCGACCGATATGCGCGGCCTGTGGATCGGCGACGTGCGCATCAACGATGTGAGCCAGGCCCGCCTGGGCGCGACCAACGCCGAGGCCGGCGAACTCACCATCGCCCTCCGCCCGCGCAACAAGTCCGGCATCTACGGCGCGACCGAATTCCAAGAGACCATCGATGGCAGCCAATCTCGGCTCGCCATCCATACTGTGCTGGATCTGAACCGGGGCGGGCAGGTGATCACGCCAACGCAAGTTATGACCGGCGCGGCCCCCTACATCGCGGGCTACGTCTTCGAGGATCTCAACCAGAACGGCGAGCGCGACGCTACTGAGCCGGGCTATGGCGGGATCACCGTCATGCTCTCCTCCGGCGGCAGCCCCGTCACGTCTACGCAGACGCTGACCGATGGCGCCTACATCTTCGCCGGCCTGACGCCGGGCGCCTACGACATCGCGCTCACGCCGGCGACGCCGCCCGACGCCGCCGCCGATTTTGCCGTGACGCCGCCCGTCGTCGACGTGGACGAGACGGTGATCCTCCCCGAACCCAACGCCTGGCCGGTGCAGGTCACCGTGGACGCGGTGGGCATCACGGGGATGACGCGCGAGGACATCACCGGCGCCACCGCTACCGTACCCGATCTCCCCGCCTACAACGCCGAGGATCAGCGGATCGAACCGCTGGTCAACTTCGGCTACGTATCGGATTATGACGCCGCGCTCTGGACGGGCACATGCACCGATCTTCTGGAGCAGCGGCGCGATTTAGGCCAGGTGCGCAACGGCGCGCTGGCCGCGACGATTGACAGCGCCTCGCTCAACCCGCCGCCAGAGCCGGTGGATGATCAATTGCTGAGCGACGCCGTCGACTACGCCCTCACCATCTCCACGCAGGACGGCGACGGCCTGGCCTGTGGCGAGATTGTGCTCGGCGCGCCGACCGTCTTCACCGATGGCCGGGGCAGCGAGTTCCGCTTCCGCATCCTGCTCCGTCTCGAGGAGGAGGCCCCTGGCCGCGTGTCGCTGCTGCCCAGCTACACGGGCGCGGACGGCGCGCGCACCACCTCGGCCGCCTTTAGCATCCCAGAACCGATCCTGTCCAGCGGCACTTTCACGGACAGCCTGAACTTCGCCATCGCCATTGATTACGAGGACCCGCTCAACCCCTTCAAGCACAAATATCACCCCGACCACGACAACCTGGACGCCAAATTCATCCCCATCGACCCGGACGCCGTGCCCCCCTATATGTGGGAGGCCTACGACATCCGCCGCGACATCGAGCTGGAGTTCACCGACCTGCCGCCCATTGACACCGTCACCGACACCACGACCCTGGCGCAGCAAGTGGGCTGGGGCAGCGAGATGTGGGGCGGCTACTATCGCGAAGTGATCAAGGGCCTGCACAAGAACGACATCACCGTCAGCGGCATCTTCATCATCCGCCACGTGCTGCCCTTAGATGAAATGGCGCCGCAACCGTATGATGATTAGGCGTGATACGTGAAACGTAATGCGTGATTCACCACTCGTAATTCATAATTCGCAATTCGCAAGGGAGATTAAACTATGAAACGCACGAACGTGAAGTTGAAGATGATACAGTCTATCGCTTTATTCTTAGTGTTAGTCGCGGCGACCTTGGCCGTGCGGAACCCCGTCTACGCCCAAGGCCCCACCTGGGACGATACCCGCCCCGCCGACCTGGTGTTGGGCCAGCCCGACTTCGCCACCGGCGATGCCGGTACTTCGCCGACCGCGCTCCAAAGCCCCTACGCCGTGGCCGTCGACCCCACCACCGGCAAGGTCTTTGTCGCCGATACCTACAACCATCGCGTCCTGCGCTATGCCTCTTCCACCGCGCTGCTCAACGGTGCGGCTGCCGAACAAGTGTTGGGCCAGGCGGACTTTGACAGTGGCTCCGCAAATGCCGGCGGCGCAGTGGGACAGGATACGTTGTATTCACCTGTCAGCGTGTTTGTGGATAGCACCGGACGGCTGTGGGTGGGCGATTGTGAAAACAACCGCGTGCTGTGGTGGAATAACGCTGCCACGCAAGGCCTCTTTGCCAACGCCAACGGTGTGCTGGGCCAGGCCGATTTCACCAGCAACACCCCCAACCGCGGCGTCGCGGTCGCGGCCAATACGCTCTTTCACCCTTATGGCCTGTGGGTGGATGAGGGCGGCGACTTGTGGGTCGCGGATCCCCAAAACCACCGCGTCCTGCGCTGGGATGATGCCGCCACCCTGACCAACGGCGAGGCCGCCGACGGGGTGTTGGGCCAGCCCGATTTCACCTCCAATGCCGCCAATCGGGGGGGCAGTACAGCCGCCAACAATCTGTATAACCCCAGC
>JAAAOZ010000425.1 GCA_009908585.1 Chloroflexota bacterium | reverse complement strand
CCAACCGTCTGCCTTCGCAGACGGCCTATCGCATCCTCGAAGGAGGATGCCTGGCGCGTAGCGCCTCTCGAAGGGACTTCCGTAGGTCAGTAGACCTACTGGTCTACGATAGTCGCTGACAGAGTGTAAACCTAATTATCCCGGAAAATGAACCATCCCAAGAAACCTGCAAACTATTCACCAGTCTAGATCGCGCTCGTAGCCTAAGTCAATAAGGAGTTGTCCCGCTACTTTTTTGAACGTCTTTTTGTGCTCTGATGTGAAATGGTTGCGCCAATCACCGATTTGGCCTTTCCGAAAGGTTCGGCTACTTCGAGAAAAAAGATTGTCGGCAAGTTGGTCAACTTCTTCTTCACTAAGTGGAATATCTAGATGTAGAGCTATCTTCTGAATGGTATTTCTTTGCAGCTTAGAGTTCCCCCCACCGGCTGGGCCAATCAGATCTTCAAATCGGACGGTGCAACTCTTATGATCCCTCCAGGGCAAAAAGATACCTACGAACTTCCCGATGGACTCCAGTTCTCGTTTCTGCTGAAGATCCTCTGCTGAGACGCCCTCAATGATGGCTGATAAGCGTTGAGAATCATCAGCCAGATTTAGCAGATAGGGACGCAAACGGTGTTGCTTGTTTATGTGGGTAGCCCAGTGTAATAAAGAGACTGCCAGATCTCGAGGGTCTCGCAGTATGAGAATCGTGGAAAAATCCAGACTATGAACCAGCTCGTAATACTCTTGGGTAAAATTAACATGAGCCTTGATGAAACTGCCTCGGTGTACCCGCGCAAGTTTCTGTTGAAGTTCGTCTATGTTGGCTGGTCGGTTCAAGTAAACTTGGGAGTCTAACATGCCCGGTAAGCTTATCAAGCAGCGCCTGAGTAAGTTTGTGCCAGACTTCGGTGGGCCGGTAGCTAATACCTTGGGGCGGTTAGGCCACAGTCCCAGATTATTGATCAACCAACGGCGAGTGCTGTGTGTGAGTCTTCTCCGTATTCTTCGTATACGCTTTCGATAGGTCATTTGACTATGGCTGATATTCCGGGAATATTTTGAATAGCAGTCGATCTCTTTTCAGAATGTTTTGTCTTAATTCTTCTGTGTAGAAGCGGTCGAGAGATTGCTGATCTCTTTTGCGCTTAGTGACGTTGATTGGTTCTGCATCTTTGATGAATTGGATTTTTTGCTCTGAATATCCCATTGTCAGCAAAAACTGAAATAATTCGTCATTCAATCTCTCTTGATGAAGAAAGGTGATAGGCACCATCTCCTCTTGATAAGATCTATTTGTAATATATTCGTCATCAATCTCATTGAGTACGCGTTTAGGCTCTTTAAAATAAAAACGGATAAATTGGATGGTGTTGACCCCTAAGTTAATTTTTGGAATAATGCCTTGCAGCCTAAGGTCTTGTTTGTAGAAATGGATCATATCATAGTATTCAGCAAACGACAAATCTGGGAAAGAAGGTATATTGTTTTTTAACTGATCTGAGTAGATCTGTGGATAGCGGTCTTTCCAGTCTTCGTATAAATAGGTCGATACATATCTGGTAAATGGATTTCTGATTATACTTATAATGGTCTTATCTTTATGTTCTTCTGGAACCTGGCTGTATCTGCCATGTTGGCTTTGCCTATAGCCTATATGTCGTCCGTACACTTTAGGGACAATTAACTCGGTCATGTCTGGATTGATGAGAGTATCTATCTTTCGTAAGGTCCGATTTAGTACAGTTCCATACCGAAACTTGCGTATCATCCGGTGGAGAATTTTGTTGACCCCACCCCTATCATAGTTGTGTACTTGCTTGAGCATCGCTCTGGCAAAGCTACTGCCTGTTTTTGGGTAATTAAGCATAACGAATTGATTGGTAATGATCATGTCTTGTCCTTTCTTGGCTCTAAAACAGTGCCCCAGCTGTTTTCCACCTCTGTTTTTCGAGCGACATCCTGGGATATTGATAACTCACTATTCTTCTCCCTGCTCGTTCTGAGATAGAATACGTCTCTTGAGGAAGTCGAACATTTTCTGTAATTGCCGTCGCTCAAGAAGTAGCAAGATGCCGCCATAAAATACAGTGAAAACGCCTGTTTTGACAAACCCCGTCCGCCAAGGAGAGCCTAAAATACCGGGCAACAGGATAGCCGCCCGTGCCAAAACCATGCCCGCGCCCACACCAATCCCTGGTGCCATAAATAACGCCCAGATGGAAAAATTGACATACTTTCTAGCTTGATAGAGCAAGATCGCAATTCCTACCACCAGCATCATGTCTACTGCCAGGGCTACGCCTTCGATTCCCCATCGCGGCCCCATGACAAGCAACCCGACGACCATCACGATTAGTTGGACCCCTCTCGCTCGCACGATTTCCTCAGGCTTGCCAACTGCCAGGAACAGGTTAGCTACCGTTACTTTAATTGGGTCGAGCATGGTAAATATCAGCATTAATCGAAATGCATTCAGCATTGGCAACCACTTGGTTCCTAGTAGAATCCGAATCAACTCAGGAGCGATCAGAGCCAGGATGCCGGCCAGGTAGAAGCCACTTCGCACCAGTAGCGCGTTCGTCCGGAAGAATGCTTGTGAAAGGCGCTTACGCTTTTCGGCAACCTCGGCGTACGTTCCGGTAGCGACTTTATTGATGGATTGTGCTAGCACCATGCGAGGGTAAGTGGCAAAGGCATACGCTCGGGAATAGTAACCCATCGCCGTGTCTCCCAAGACAGCGCCTGTCCAAAGATCATCTACTCGATCTAAGGCCCTGAGAAGAATTTGTGCTGCCACATTTCGGCTACCATACCGCAAGTAGTATTGTATCGCTTCTGGCGCCCACATCATACGTGGGCGCCACACAGGCCGCCAGATGTATAGAAAAAATACTGTTACTATCAAGGTGATGATATCTGTTGATAGTAGGGCCCACAACTCGACCCCCTGCCAGGCCAGCAAGACGGCTATGAATGCACTTAATGTCACATTGATCGATTGGAGAAGGGCTAATCGGCGATGAATGACCCGACGTGTCAGGATCAGATTGGGGGTCTGGCAGAGTAACACTCCTCCTTGGGTACCCGTCAGCACCAGCAGTGCTAGTCGATTCTGCCCTTCGGCGAAGATAAAAGCGCCTGTCCCCAGGAGCACTATCCAGATTATGGAAAAAATCGTCTTGAGGGTAAAATGGGTAGCTGCAGCTTCCTCTTCCGCTTCTGTCTCTTCACTGCGGTGGAGGAAGGCACCGCCTAGTCCGAAGTTGGGAATAATAGCACTTAGGATAATGAGAGAGTGGGCAAATGTATAAATACCAAATGTCTCAACTTCCAGATAACGGGCAAGTAATAGGGATCGCACAAATCCGACTACTATTTGGATGATACTGACAATTATGTTCCAGCTGACAGATTCGATACTTCGTTTGACTAAACTTCTCATTTTAGTGTGTTCGTTATCAGATCCCAATCGTCCGCCTCCGTCGTCATATACACTGCACGGTCGTTGATGTCAACATCAGACCGAGATAATTTCCCCGGCATTCCCTGATTTTACTAAGGATAAGGCGAGTTGCAGCGCGGACAAGCCATCCTTGCCGGTGACGGGCATCGGATCGCCTGCCAGGACGGCGTTGGCGAAGGCCTCCAGTTCGGCGCGCAGTGGCTCACCGCGTTGAATAGGATAGCGGATCATCTTGCCCTCGCTGACCCCGCGCAGGATGCTCAGGTGATTCCATTCCAACTCACTGGCAGCGGCGTTTTCGTAGAAGAACAGGTCCTGCGTTAGATCATCGGCTAGGAACATCCCACATTCCCCCAGTATCGTAACCTCTCGAACTTTGCGTGGGGTTAACCAATTGATCTCCAGCGTCCCTGTGATGCCGTTATCAAAGCGGATGAGCGCGGAGACGAGATCCTCGTGGTCGGTGTGGACCTGCTGCTCGATCTCGGCGAAGAGTCGAATTGGCTCGGCGCCGGTGATGAAACGCATGACGTCCAAATCGTGTGGCGCCAGATCAACGACCACACCAACATCTTGGATGCGCACTGGGAAGGGGCCAACTCTGCGACAGGCGACCTGAAAGATCTTTCCCAGATCTCCCTGCGTTATGTGTTGCTTCAGGGCTTGGATAACGGGGCTAAAGCGTAAGATATGCCCTACCATCAAGTTGCGTCCCAGCGCGTTCGCGCGGTCGATCAGGGCTTGGCCCTCCGCAACCGTCGCGGCGATGGGCTTCTCGATGAGGAGGTCCGCTCCGGCTTCCATCGCGTGCGTCGCGACGTCGTGATGATAGCGCGTGGGGACGGCCACGGTGACGATGTCCGGTTTCTCTTCGGTCAGCAGCGCCTCATAATCCGTGTAGGTCGGGACGCTGTATTGCGCGCCGATGCGCTCGGCCGTCGCCGCGTCGGCGTCGGCCACGCCGACCAAAGTAGTTTGTGAGATTTGTGTGTAAACGCGCGCGTGATGGCGCCCCATCGATCCCACGCCGATGACGGCGGCTTTTAGAGGTGCAGTCATACATTCGACTCCATTTTGATTGTGTGAAATTATCTATAGAAATTGAGCAAAGACCCGCCGGAGAGCTTCGAAATCTCTCAGGCGTGTTTGTAATATATCGTATACGATGCGGCGATCAATGTCCAAATATTCGTGGACCAGGACATTCCGAAAACCAATCATCTTGATCCACGTCGCGGCTAACTCCGGCTCGACATATTCGCGCTTGGCAAGAATCTCGGGAATATCGCGATAGCTGTTGACCGTGCCCAGCGCCAAATCGGCGATGATGTGGTTACCGATGTCGGTGAGAGCTTCGATGGTCAAGTGCAGAAAGCGTTCCGCGCTGCCATAGTGCTCTGGATCGTTGGTGAAGGTCTCAAAATTGTACCGTTGGAGGCGGTGTAGAATCTCCAGATGTTCATCCAGCTTATTCAGGCGCTTGCGAAGTACTTCCTTCCTGACCATGCTGCCCCAAAATCCTCCGTTTGTAAGCCGCGCGTTGAGTCTCCAGATACGGCAAAAAATCTAAGTATTGGCGCACAACTTTGGAATATAAGGCGCCGCGATCAAAATCCTCGGTCTGGTAGATGAGGCAATTGTGTCGCACCGCCTCGTATTTTAACACCAGATCGTCGATATCCAAAAAGATCAGATCGACGTGATCGAAACCCGCGCGCACCAGATCGGCCAAGAGATCCAGCTTTCTTTCGTGCACCTTGGATGTGCGCGGCACGATGGCGAGATCCAAGTCGCTCTCCTGATGCACCCGCCCGCTGACGTGAGAGCCGAAGAGATAGACGGCCCGGATGCCCGGATAGCGCCGGAAGACCGCTCGCAGCGCCTCAAGGTCAAGATCGGGGGACATTGCCTCTTACCCCATAAAGCCATTCACCGTCTCGATGATCTTGTCCAAATCATCCTGCGACAGCGCGGGATGCACGGGCAGGGAGATGACTTCCTCGCAGGCCTTCTCAGCATCGGGGAGGGACACATCGTAGCCTAATTCCTTGGTGTAGAAGGTCTGCTTGTGGATCGGGACGGGGTAGTAGACGCCGCAGCCGATGTCGTTTTTGCGCAGGTGATCGATGAGGTCGTCGCGGCGGCCATCGGGAACGCGAATGGTGTATTGATGGAAGACGTGGGTGCGCCCCTCTGGCGCGACCGGCGTGATGACGCCCGCCAGATGCTCGCTCAGATAATGAGCGTTCTTGATGCGCGCGGCGTTGAACTGCTCGAGCTTCTGCAATTGTGCCAATCCGATGGCGGCATGAACATCCGTCATACGGAAGTTGAAGCCCAACTCGTCGTGAT
The DNA here is from genome assembly GCA_009908585.1 of Chloroflexota bacterium. Lineage (GTDB taxonomy): Bacteria > Chloroflexota > Anaerolineae > B4-G1 > SLSP01 > JAAAOZ01. The sequence goes on along the minus strand of JAAAOZ010000425.1, from coordinate 5,533 downwards.
AGTAGCGCCGGCGCATCCCGTGTTGGCGGATGACGCGGCAATTCGTCGCGATCTCCTCGTCATCCGTCGTGATCATGCCGCCCTCCGCCGAGGTGATGTTCTTCGTCGGGTAGAGCGAGAAGGTCCCCGTGCCGAACGATCCGGCGCGCTGGCCTTTGTATGCCGCCGCGTGAGATTGGCACGCATCCTCGATAATGACCAAATCGTGCTTGTCGGCGATCTCCAAGATGGGGGCCATATCCGCCACCAAGCCGAAGAGATGCACCGGCATAATGGCCTTGGTCTGCGGCGTGATGGCCGCCTCGATCTGGGCGGGATCGATGTTGAAGGTCACCGGATCGATGTCGACGAAGACGGGCTTCGCGCCGGTGAAGAGCACGCTGTTGGCCGTCGAAATGAAGGTGAAGGGCGTGGTGATGACCTCGTGGCCGGGGCCGATGCCGTTGGCCAGCAGCGCGATGTGCAGGGCCGTCGTCCCGCTGCTCGTCGCGACCGCGTGCTCGACGCCGCACATCTCGGCGAAGGCCTCCTCAAAGGCCTTGACGCGCGGGCCTTGCGCTAACATACCGGAGTCTAAGACCTCCAAAACCGCTTGCTTCTCTTCATCACCAATTAAGGGCTTTGCAATTGAAATCATTGAGCTTTCCTCCACAGGGTTAATGGAATGTGGGTGACTGTGTCGCACTCTGGGCAGCGCGCCGCCATCATCTCGCCTTCGATCTCGCCGGCGACGAGGCGATGGCCGCAGGGACAGACAAAGCCAATGAGTCGCGCCGGATTCCCGACCACCAGGCCGTGATCCGGCACATCCTTGGTGACCACCGACCCGGAGCCGACCAAGGCCCATTCGCCGATCTCGACTTTGGGCAGGATGGTCGAATTGGCGCCTAACGCTGCGCCGCGCTTGACCCGGATACGGCCCAGCACCCAATCGTCGGCGGATTTGAGCGAGCCGTCGGCGTTGATCGCGCGGGGGAGGTTGTCGTTGGTGAAGCAGACGTGGGGGCCGATAAAGACGCCGTCTTCGATGGTGACGCCGTGATAAATCGAGACGTAATTCTGCACCTTGACGTTGTTGCCAAGGTGAACCTCGAAATCCACGTAGACGCCCTTCGCCAAGACGCAGTGCTCGCCGATCTGCGCGCGCTCGCGCACTTGGCATTGGTGCCAAATCATCGTCCCGGCGCCGATCTTTGCCTCGTCAGAAACATCGGCGGTGGGGTGAATTCTCACATTTTCCCTCATTCTATCTCCTTAAGGATGCAACCAGAGCTTGAAGGATGATGGTAGACTAACACATCCATTCTACCACACTCTGATAGTGCGAAAAGACAGGGGGTGAAAAGAGCTATGAAGAAGGCGCGCGCTCTGCCAGCAGGCCACGGATGCGCGCCGCGACCATCTCCATCGCGACCTCGTTGTAGCCGCCCTCTGGGATAATCACGTCGGCGTAGCGTTTGCTCGGCTCCGCGAACTCCAAATGCATCGGGCGGACGGTGCGCAGGTACTGTTGGATGACCGACTCGAAGGTGCGCCCTCGCTCCTGCACATCGCGCCGTAGCCGGCGGATCAGGCGAATGTCAGGCGCAGTATCTATAAAAAGTTTGACGTCGAATAGGTTTCGCAAATCTGGTTCTGCGAAGATCAAGATCCCTTCGACCAAGATGATGGGCGCCGGGGTGACGCGCAGCTTCTCGCCCGTGCGGGTGTGGGTCTTGAAATCGTAGACCGGAATGTCGACGGGCTGATAGTTCCGTAGCTTCTTCAGATGCTCCACCATCAGCGAGGTCTCCAATGCGTCGGGATGATCAAAGTTGTAGACCTCTCGCTCCTCTGGCGATAGATGATCCAAGCTTTTGTAGTAGGCATCATGGGGGACGTAAGCGATGTTCTCTGTGCCCACGCGATCCAAAATACGATGGGCGACCGTGGTCTTACCTGACCCCGTGCCGCCCGCTACGCCGATAAGAATGCAGTGCTTTGCCTCGGTTTGCATACGCTCTCCTTGGATGTGTGGATTATGTGTCCGCTGTCACTTCTTCCGTAGTCCGTTCTGCCTCGTTTTCTTCTGGGGATGGCTCGCTCTCTTCCGATGTGTTCTCCCTTGTGGGCAAGGGGCGTAGCTGCTGAAGCAAGCTCCCGATCCCCAATAACCCCAACCCCACCACCTCGAAGGGCGCGCCGGGATTATACACCGCGTCGAATTGTGGAATATCGAATATCCTGAAACGGAGTTGGACCTCGTCCTCCTTATCGTCAATCGATAGTGTGCCATCGTCGCCTAAGATTGCCTCGGTGAGCAGTTCCCCGCTGGCGCTGCGATAGGCTTGAACTTGTAGAGCAGGGGATTCGACGAGATAGCTCAATCGAAAGACATACTCCGCCTCGGGTAGCGCGAAGTAGGCATCCGGGGCGGCCGTGGTCAGCACGAGCGAAAGCTGCTGCTGTGGATCCTCACGATGCGAGGGGAGGAGTTCCAACGGAGCGCCCTCCGCTTCAGCTGCTACCTCGACGCCCATGCCGCGCCCTTCTGGGATCAAATAGAGGCCGTAGACGCCGTGCCAGAGCGCGAAGGCATTGTGCGGTGGCGAGAGCGTGATCTCCCGCTGGGGTATTTCAAGGGGGGAAGCCGACCAGGCCGTGAGATTTGGCTCCGTCCAGCCCCAGAGCGTGTGCATCCCCCAGCCGAGCAGGAATAATACACCGCTGGCCAAGGGCAAGAAGCGTCGCACTCGAACGCGAGATGCCATCTCGGCCCACGCTTTGCCTAAGGCGTCCCCATGGGCCGCTGACACCAAGGCGAGCAAGGCCAACGTGCCGCGCATCCAGAGCGAGGAGCGCAGGGAGAGAAGTTGCAGCGTCGCCAAAAGATTCGTCCAGTGGCCCAGGGAGAGGCGTTGTTCCGCCAGCCAGCGGGTATAGATGAGATCGTCGGCGGGGGAAACGGGGGCTTGCGGCAAGAGGAGGATGAGTAGTTGGAGGATCGCCAAGGCCGTGAAAATCTCCAAGAAGCGTCGATCTTCACTCAGCCAGGCCCATATCCTCCCAAGCGCATACTGCCGTTGTGTTGTCATTGATCGTTGCATAGTTCCCTACAAAAAAGGCCCCAAATTGGGGCCTATGTGTGAGCCACCCGTCGGACTCGAACCGACGACCCGTCACTTACGAAGCGACTGCTCTACCAACTGAGCTAGGGTGGCTTAACCTGGTGGATATTATACTCGGAACGCCGAAGTTGGCAAGTACGAAATGGGGGTAAAATTGCTATAAATATATCGATGGTCGCTCAAAATTATCTGTAAACTATTTGACCTGCGGTGCTCCCCGTGTTATACTGAAACTGATTTCCTCGCAATATGCTCGCGCAGTTCTCGGCAGGCGCGGGCAATGACGTCGATGCATCTTCAACTTGAATGTTACTGATGCAACCTGCACGAGGGGAAGATCGTAGGTTAAAGTACAAGGTGATGGAGGGTCGGTCATAACCTCGATATCTCCCTTTGACCTTTCCACATCTTGATCTCACATCTCTAAGTTGTTAAAGTTATATGTTTGCCTGAGGAGGTAACAGAAAATGGCGTCACTATTGGAAAAGGTTTCTACGTTGATCTCGGCCAATCTTCACTCACTGGTGGATAGGGCGTTGCAGAGCAACAACATCGCCGTGATCGATCAGTACATTCGAGAGGTGGAAGACCACCTGGAGGATCTGGAGGATGCCGCCGCGACCGTGGGCGGTGAGGTGCGGGCGCTCAAACGGAAGATCAATGATCTGGAGCAGAAGCAAGAGGAGCTAGATCGCGCCATCGATGCGTTCTTGATGGAGGGCAATGACTCCGCCGCCGTCGCGGCGCAGAGCCGATTGAACAGCACCGAGCGGCTGATCACGACCTATCAGGAGCAGGCCGAGCGCCAGGCCAACGAGTACAAGAAGCTGCTCGATTCCAAGGTCAAGCTGGAAGCGCGGCTGGAGACGATGAAGGGGCAGCGCGAAGAAGTCCAAGCGATGTTGGAGTTGGCCAAGAGCAAAGAGATCTCGCTCAAGGCGATGAAGGGCCTGGATGATCTGATGGGCGAGGGCGATTCCGACATCAACCGCATTGCGGAAAGCGTCCGCTCACGCTTGGATAAGGCATCCGTCGCCGCCGAGATGCGCGCGACCAGCCTGGAATCACAGATTGATGATGTGCTGGAGACCAGCGCCATCGACGCGAAGTTGGCCGAGCGTCGGAAGCGTCTGGGCCTGGACGAATAGCGTCAAGCAACCCTTGCGAAGGTTACAGGATGACTTCCAAGCTAAAAGCGCAGTGTTGCAGCGCCGTATAGCTTGCTGAAGAAATTTGCCTAACCTTCGCAAGGGTAAATAGTAGGTCGGATAGTCTGGTAATCAGACAACAAGACACCAGACTATTCGACTAAAAAACTATATGACTACTTGACCAAGAGACTATCCGACTAAGAGACCATTTGACCACCCGACTGAGCCGCATTCGTTGCATTGGAGGAGGGGCATAAGCACAGCATGAACCGTACGCGATGGATTTTTGTGGGAATTTTAGCCGTTGTCTTTTTGATTATTGGGGTCGCGGTGGTGGCGAACCTCGTCGGCGGCGAAGAGCCGACAGGTGATACGGAGTTCACCTTAGATCGACCCGAAGCGATCACCGTGCGGGTGTTGACGGCGCTGCCGGTGGAGCGGTGGGTGAGCGAATCCGCCGCCCAATTCAACGCCAGCTCGCCCCAAATCGAGGGCGTGCCCATCGCGGTCGAGGTCATCGCGATGGATGGCCTTACCGCTCTGGGGCAGTGGGATCGCAACGAATTCGGCGCGCTGGAGACGGACATCCCGCCGGAGGGCCTGACGGAGGCGCAAGAAGCGGGGCTGGAGGATTTCCCCACCGTCTGGATTCCAGACAGTCGCTACCTGGTGGAGTTAGCCAATGCCTCGTATAAAGAACGTCTGGGGCGCGATGTCTTCCTCACCGATGGGGAATACCGCGCGCGGCCCATCGCCATCAGCCTCTTCACCTGGGGCATTTACGAGAGCCGCGCGCAGGCGCTCGAATCCACCTTCGATGAGATCAGTTGGGCCTCCATCCACGATGCGGCCGTCGCCAAAGGCGGTTGGCCGGAGTTGGGTGGAGAGGCGGAATGGGGCTACTTCAAGCTGGTGGTGCCCAATCCCAATAAAAATGCTGGCGGGTTGGCCGCGATGATCGCTGCCGGCGTCGAAGACTTGACCAACCCCGAGTTCCAGGCCTGGTTGGAGGAGCTAATGGGCGCGGTTACGGACTTCAGCAGCGCCAGCGCCTACACCGCCGAGGATTTCGCGCTCTTCGGCTACAGCGTCGGCGATGGCGGGCAGTTGCTGGAAAGCGATCTCCTCCAGAATATGCAGGGCATCCTCACCCGCTGGGATGACCCACTCTCCATTTATTATCCCCAATATGTGACATGGTTCGATTTCCCCTTCACCGTGTGGGTGGGGCCGGAGACCAGCGCGCTGGAGAAGAACGCCGCGCTGGAGTTCCAA
>JAAAOZ010000097.1 GCA_009908585.1 Chloroflexota bacterium | reverse complement strand
AACTGGTCATCCTGCACACGCACGCGGCGGAGCGCGCGGCCGCGTTCAAGGAACAGATCGCGCACCTCGCGCCGCCGGAGAGCGTTGTGCGCACCGTCGGCGTGACGCCGGTCTTGGGCGCGCATCTGGGGCCGGGCGTCATCGGATTCACCGCCGTCCAGGCCGCCGTATGAAATTCCGTATGTTGGAGCGTCCCCGATGCTAAAAGACCGTCGCTTGTTGTTGCTCTTCGCTTTTGTCTTCGTCGATTTGCTGGGCTACAGCCTGATCCTGCCGCTGCTGCCCTACTACGCGGAGACCTTCGGGGCGGGCGCCGTGCTCGTCGGGTTGCTGACCACGTCGAATGCGCTGGCCAAGTTCATCGCCTCGCCCTTCATCGGGCGCCTGTCCGATCGCTACGGGCGCCGCCCGCTGCTCATCGTCAGCCTGGTGGGGACGGTGGCCTCGTTCGTGTTGATGGGCACCGCGCGCACGTTGGGGATGCTCTTCGCCAGCCGGGTGTTGGATGGCCTGCTGGGCGGGAACATCTCGCTGGCGCGGGCCTACATCAGCGACATCACCGACGACGAGAATCGCGCCCAGGGTATGGGCCTGATCGGGGCCGCGTTCGGCATGGGCTTCATCATCGGGCCGGCGCTGGGCGGCGTGCTGAGCCGCTACGGCTATCACGTGCCGGCGCTCTTCGCCGGCGGCCTCTCCTTCCTCAACCTGATCGCCGTCCTCTTCTGGCTGCCCGAATCCCTGCCGGAGGAGGAGCGCGAGCGAATGGCGCACAGCCCGCGCACGGCTATCACCGCCGAACGGCTCGTCAAGGCGCTGAGCCGACCCTGCGTCGGGCCGGTGCTCCAGGTGCGATTGGCCTACAGCCTGGCGTTCACGCTCTTCCAATCCAACTTCGCGCTCTATGCCAAGTATAAGTTAGGGCTGGAAGCCGCGACGACGAGCTATGTGCTGACCTACGTCGGCTTGATCTCCGTCCTGGTGCAGGGCTTCGCCATCAAGCAATTGACCGCGCGCTTCCGCGAGAAGAAGCTGGTCTTCTGGGCGACGCTCGGACTGGCGGGCGCGCTGCTGGCGTGGGGATTCGTGCCCAACGTCTGGCTCCTGCTGGCCGTCCTGCTGCCGCTCTCACTCTCGGCGGGGGTCCTCAACACGGTGCTGACCAGCGTCCTCACCAAATCGGTCTATCAAGAGGAGGTGGGCGGCACGCTGGGGCTGTCCTCGTCGCTGCAAACCCTCTCGCAGATCCTGATGCCGGGCTTCGGCGGGCTGTTGATCAGCAGCCTGGGGCCGTGGTCGCTCGGCGTGATCGGTTCGGCGCTGATGATGTTGACCTCCTATTTAACCAAAGAGCGCGTCCTCCCGATTGAGGACACTTCGCCAGGGGAATGTCAACCTTCAACGGCTACAGTTTAAACTCAAGACCAAGCAAAATTAAATCGTATCTGTTTTCTGAGCAGACCAAGGCGCAACGCACTTGAACTGAAGAAAAGGCTCCGCCTCATGCAGTATTTGTCTGGCGATAAGCTCAAAAGTGCGTTGCACCTCACAAGACTAAACGGTTACATTAAATCCACTTATTCTGGAGGTTTACTCAATGGCACAATCTGATACTCGGACCAACACGCGAAAGATGGATCCCAGCTTGACGCGGGCGCTGTGGGGCGGGATCGCCTTCAGTTTGGTCTTTACCGGGTTGATCTGGTGGGCCGGCGGGCGGCTCGACGCCATCGAGCTGTTGCCGGATCAAGGCGCCTCGTGGTACTACTGGAAACTCCCCAATCCCACGCTGTGGTCACGGCTGACGGCGTGGGGATTCTACGCCCTGCACCAGATCACCATCTGGGGCTTGATCGCCTACGCGCAACGGCGCGACACGAAATATACGAAGGGCGTTCACACCGTCAACCTCATCGCGCTGGCCGCCAACGCCTTCTTCATCACGCTGCATCTCATCCAGACCCACATCTGGTACGATGGCCTGGCGCAAGATGTCTCGATCTGGACGTCGCAAGGCTCCGTCGTCCTGATGCTGGTGCTGATCCTACTGATGGAAAATCGGCGGCGCGGCCTCTTCTGGGGCAAGAAAGTCCCGCTCCCGAAGCGCGCGGTCGATTTCGTGCGCCATTATCACGGGTACATCTTCTCCTGGGCCATCGTCTACACCTTCTGGTATCACCCGATGGTCAGCACTTCCGGGCACCTGATCGGCTTCTTCTACATGTTCCTGCTGATGCTCCAGGGCAGCCTCTTCTTCACGCGATTGCACATCAACCGCTGGTGGATGGTCGTGCAGGAAGCGACCGTCATCGTGCACGGCGCGCTCGTCGCGGTGATGCAGGGCAATGGCCTGTGGCCGATGTTCTTCTTCGGCTTCGGCGGGATCTTCGTGCTCACGCAGATGCACGGCCTCAAGCTGCGTCCGGCCGCGCGCTGGGCGATCTTGGGCCTCTACATCGCAGGCGTGGGGATCACCTACAGTCAGCTTGGCTGGGTGCGCATCAACGAGATTGTGCGCATTCCCCTCATCGAATACGCGCTGGTCTTCGTGTTGGCCGGATTGATCTCCCTAAGCCTCTACGTCGTCAATCGCCTGGGACCGGCGCAGGCCTCGGAAGGCTCGACGGCTTAAAACTATGTCGTATCGCTATCATTCAAAGATCACATAATCCGCATTTGGGTCTTTTGGATTTCGCTGGATAACTCCCCAGATAGCCCTAAGAGCAGCGAAGATTTGCGCGCTTGTGGGAATCACAGACCTTTTTGCGTCGTTACTGGGTTGAGGATGGGGTAGTATAATTGCACCCGGCGAATTCCTGAAGAGCCCCACATTTAAGAGCTTAAGAACAAGGAGGAGAGGAACTATGCGCAAGGTAATCATTATCGGGGCCGGCGTTGGGGGCATTGCGACCGCCGCACGCTTGGCAAAAGATGGCTATGATGTGACCGTCTTCGAGAAGACGGATCGTCCCGGCGGGCGGGCGTCGACCATCGAAGAAGAGGGGTATTTCTTCGATACGGGGCCGTCGCTCTTTTTGATGCCGCCCACTTACGAGCAGACCTACGCCGATCTGGGGGAGCGGATGAGCGATCATCTGGATCTGGTTCGCATCGATCCCACCTATCGCGTCCACTTCAACGATGGCTCGACGCTGAATCTCACCAGCAACATGCACGAACTCCACAATCAGCTGGAGCGCTTCGAGCCGGGATCGTTCGAGGCGCTGATGCGCTTTCTGGCCGATGGTCACAAGCGCTACACTCAGTCGCTGGAGAAGTTCGTCGGGCGGAACTTCTATCATCTCCTGGAATTTTTCTCCCTGAACAACCTACCGCTGCTCTTCCAGCTCAAGCCGCTGGTCAGGCACTACACCGAAATCTCCCGCCACTTCAAAGACCCGCGCCTGCGCGCCGGGCTGTCCTTCCAGAATATGTACCTGGGCCTCAGTCCCTACGACGCGCCCGCGACCTACACGCTGCTCCAGTACACGGAGATGGTGGAGGGTGTCTGGTATCCCAAGCAGGGAATGTACGCCATCATCACCAGCCTCACCGAGATCGCCGAGAGCTTCGGGGCCGAATTCCACTACAACGAGCCGGTGGCGCGCATCGAGGTCGAGGATGATCGCGCCACGGGCGTGACCTTAAAAAGCGGCGAGACGATCTCCGCCGACATCATCGTCGCCAACGCCGATCTGCCCTACGTCTACAAGCGCCTGCTGCCCGATCCGGGCAAGCGTTCGGCCAACCGGATGGACAGCCTGAAATACACCTCATCGACGCTGATGTTCTACTGGGGATTGAAAGGCGAGCGCTCCGATAAGCTGATGCACCACAACGTCTTCCTCTCCGATCACATCTACAAGCGCTCGTTCAACGAGATCTTCAAAGAGCACACGCTCCCCGCCGAGCCGTCGTTCTACATCCACGCGCCGGTGCGCACCGTGTCCGAGTTCGCGCCGGAGGATGGCGACGCGCTGATGGTGCTGGTGCCCACCGGTCACCTCGACGCTTCGCAGTCGCAGGATTGGGAGGGGATGCAGGCGCGGGCGCGCACCTGGGTCTTCCAACGCCTGGCCCGGATCGGCCTGGAGGATGTGAAGGAGCGCATTGTCTTCGAGAAGACCTACACACCGCCGGATTATCGTGATATCTGGAATTTGGCCAAGGGCGCGGCCTTCGGCCTGAGCCACAACGTGACGCAGGTGGGCTATCTGCGCCCGCAAAACCGCCATCGACACTACGGCAACCTCTACTTCGCCGGCGCGAGCACCCATCCGGGCACCGGCGTGCCCATCGTGCTCCTCTCCGCCAAGCTGGTCGAAGACCGGATTCGCAGGGAACAGCCGGCGCCTTAACCAGCGGGCGTTTCTGAGAGCGATCTATGAGCTTCGAGACCACCGGCCTTCAGACGACCGCTTGGGAAACCGCGCTGCTGAAGCGCGCTTACGCAGGTCTTCAGGGGACAGCAGCGCGCGCCCATGCCCCCATCGAAACCGACACCGACCAATTGGAGGCGGCCTACGCCCGCTGCGACGCCATCACGCGCGAGCACAGCCGCACCTTCTACATGGCCTCCGCGCTGCTGCCGAAGCATAAGCGGCGCGCCGCGCGGGCGCTCTACGCCTTCTGCCGCATCAGCGACGACATCGTGGACGCTCAGACGGACGACGATCCGGCGGCGGCGTTGGAGGCGTGGCGCAAGCGCGTTCTGCATCCACCGGCGGCCCAGCCACCGACGGGCGTGCTGTTGGCCTGGGCGGATACGCGCGCTCGCTACCACATCCCCAATCTCTACACGGCGCAGCTCTTAGATGGCGTCGCCCAGGATTTCGTCCACCAGCGCTACCCGACCTTCGAGGCATTGGCCGACTACTGTTACGGCGTCGCTTCCACCGTGGGGCTGATGGCGATGCACATCGTCGGTTTCCGCGAGACGACGGCCATCGATTACGCGGTCAAGCTGGGCGTGGCGCTGCAACTCACCAACATCCTGCGCGATGTGGGCGAGGATTGGGCCAGGGGACGGCTCTATCTGCCGTTGGAGGAACTGGCCGCGTTCGGCCTGCGCGAGGCGGACATCGCCGCCGGGCGCGTGGATAATCGGTGGCGCGATTTTATGCGCTTCCAAATCGCGCGGACGCGCCGCCTCTATGCGGCCTCGCTGGCCGGCGTCTCGAAGCTCCATCGCGATGGCCGCTTCGCCATCCGCGCGGCGGCGGAACTCTACGCCGGCATCTTGGATGACCTAGAAGCACACGACTACGACGCCTTCCGTCGTCGCGCCTACGTCGGGAAAGCGCAAAAGCTCCGTCGCCTGCCCGGCATCTGGTGGCGGGCTAAGGTAGTTCCAGAAATTAAAACCTCCCAAACCTGATGTTTTTCCCTCTGAAAACTCCCCGTTTTTGGGAGACTATTTTCTTGGAACGGCCTAATGTAGGTGGAAATGAGTAGACTTAACCTTGCGAAGGTTGAGAACGGGTTTGACTACGGGTTATCTGCGGTATTCCAGGAAAGTGATGACTGAAATACCTACCACAACCTTCGCAAGGATAAATTGAAGATGAGGAGAATACCATGATCATCCTATGGAGTGTATTAGTTTTCATCGTTGCCGCCGTGGGGATGGAATTCGTCGCGTGGGCGACGCACAAGTACGTGATGCATGGCTTTCTGTGGGTGCTCCACGAAGATCACCATCGGCCCAGCGGGCGCGGTCTCCAGAAGAACGACCTCTTCGCCGTCTTCTTCGCCGCCATCGCCATCGGCCTGATCTACCAGGGCACGTTGGGCAACTGGGGCATCTTAGCGACAGCCGCCGGGTTCGGCGTGACGCTCTACGGCATCGGCTACACCCTCTTCCACGATATCATGTTCCACCGGCGCATCCGAGCCATCCATTACCGGCCCCAACGCCCCTATATGCGCCGCATCATCCGCGCCCACCGCGTGCATCACCGTCACGGCAACAAAGAGGGCAGCACCTCGTTCGGCTTCCTCTACGCGCCGCCCAAATACGACGAACCGACGTCCTAGAGATCGGCGCGCGGACACATGCGACACTACGACATCATCCTGGCCGGCGGCGGCGCGGCCGGGCTGAGCCTGGCCTATCACCTGAGCCAGAGCGCGCTGCGCGAGACATCGATCCTCATCATTGATCGCGAGGTCAAGCGCCACAACGATCACACCTGGTGCTCGTGGCTGCACGGCCCGGAGCCTTTCGATGAGATCGCCTACCGCACCTGGGATCAGTTGGCCTTTATCGGCCCCGACTTGGAGCGCGGCTTCGAGAAAATCTTCGATCTGGCGCCCTATCGCTACCGAATGGTGCGCGGCTTCGATTTTTATCGCTTCACGCGGGAGACGCTGTGCGCCGCCCCCGCCGTCGATTTCCTCCGGGGCAAGGTCGAGCGCGTCGTCGATGCACCCGACCACGCCGAAGTCCACGTCAATGCCCAAACTTATACCGCCGATTGGGTCTTCGACAGCCGCTACGATCCCGCCAACTATCGCCCGCTCACGCGCCGCTACCACTACCTCATCCAGCACTTTTTGGGATGGGAGATCGAGACGCCCCTACCGGCCTTCGATCCGCACGTGCCGCGTATGTTCGATTTTCGCACGCCCCAGGACGGCGCAATGCGCTTCATCTACGTGCTGCCCTACAGCCCGCGCCGGGCGCTGGTGGAGTACACGCTCTTTTCGCCCTCGCTGCTCCCCCAGGCCGAGTACGAAGCGGCGCTGCGCGGCTATCTGGCCGATGTGCTGGGCCTCACCGACTATCGCATCGTAGATGAGGAGCAGGACCTTATCCCGATGACGGAGCATCCGAGCGCGCGGCGGGCCGGGCGGCGGGTGATGAACATCGGAACGCGCGGCGGGCGCGTCAAGGCCTCCACGGGCTACGCCTTCCATCGCATCCAGCAGGATAGCGCGGCCATCGTCGCCTCCCTACGACGCCACGGCCATCCCTTCGATGTGCCCACGCCGCCGCGCCGCTATCGCCTCTTCGACGCGATCCTGCTGGAGGTGCTGGCCGCACGCGGCGATCTGGGCGCGCCGCTCTTCACCGCCCTCTTCCAGAACAACCCCATCCAGCGGATCTTCCGCTTCTTGGACGAGGAGGATGGCCTGGGGGGCAACCTCCAACTGCTGGCCTCCCTGCCACCCGGCCCCTTCATCGCCGCGTGGCTGCGCTTGGCTCGGCGGCGATAATCGGATTGTCAATCCACCCTGCACCTATTTTTAAGGAGAAAATGATGTCCAAGGTTATAACCTCTTTATTTATGATTATGATATTGCTGATCCAGAGTGTGCCTATGATGGCGCGCCCAGTTGCATGGTCGGCCAAGAACTCAATTCGAGTGCAAACAGAAAGAAAATCCCCCTTAGCCCCTGGCGATATTTATCTGCCCCTAGTCTTCAATAGCAACACAACCGAGGGAATCTCAAGCCCAGAAGCCGCGCTTGATGAGCTTGAGGAATATCAAGAAACTCCAGAAATCACCGGTACGACCTATTACGTCGCCAATGATGGCGATGATAACCACACCGGTACTTCACCCAACACACCCTGGGAAACGATCGCCAGGGTGAACAGCCAAGCCCTCTCTCCTGGGGATGGTGTCCTGTTCAAACGTGGCGACGTATGGCGGGAACTCCTGTATATTACATCTTCAGGAACTGAGCAAGCGCCCATCATCTATGCCGCCTATGGCGCAGGAGAAGCCCCTGCTATCCTGGGATCAACAGCCATTACCACCTGGGAACACATTGAGGGGAATGTTTGGAAAGGGACAACCGAAGTGGACGATCCTTCAAGGGGCGCTCTCCATGATGGCTCAGAAAAAGGATCTGGCGGCTGGCCCGGCGGCGCGTACTTCGTATCTCAGGATGGCACAGTCCATTGGGGTAACCAAGAAAAGTATCTATCAGATGGGTATCAAGATTTACAAGAGCTGTACGATTGGGGATGGCACAATGGCTATATCTACATCTATGCCGATAGTCAACCCGCTTCAAGATGGCGTGCTATGGAAGTCACCCAACGGGCATCAGCCATTGAAATGCCCAGCCATACCCCACAGGATTGGATCGTTATCGACAACATCCAAATGCTATTCACCCAATCAAAAGGCTTTTTCTCTGGATATCCGGCTATGGAAGCCGAAGGATTAACCATATCCCATTGTCATGTCGGTTGGGTGGGCATCAAAGGGGGACGGGCTGCCGACGGGCTAAAAGTATGGCACGCCTATTCATTGTACCAGCACAATGTGATCCATGATACCGGACGCCATGGCGCCGGCGTGCTGCCATTTGGAGGTAATGTAGACGAGATTTCTAATGTGACATTTGACAACAACACCTTCTATAACGGCTTCCATACCACCGGGGTCGATGTTCAAGTCGCCGATGCCAATAGGATGACCCATTTTACTTTCATCAACAATCAGTTTTTAGGCTCTCATACGTATGACCTCGGCGGGGAAGAAGCGTTCAACTCAAACCACATCTGGACTGATCCCGGAAGCGGCACGCTTGAAAACTTTAGATTCATCAATAATATATTCACGTATGGCCATGGTAAGTGCTTGGCGATCAACCGCATCTATGGGACAGAGGTGTACCATAACACATTCTATGGCGTGAACCCCACACTCTCGAATACCCAAGGGCAACTGTACTACGTGGGCGACATACAAAACTCAACCGTGCGTAACAACATATTCTACAACGATCTCGACACCTCTTTTAACGCAAGCTTCTATAGCGTGAAGGTCAACGATTACCAGATGTCAGAGATCGATATGGATTACAACCTCTACTACACAACAGATCCCAATGCCCCCATGGTGAAAGTGATAGAATATTCAGGCGCTTACCAGATGGATGAGTGGGCGACCTACCAAGTAGAGACAGGTTGGGATATGCACAGCCCAACGCCGCAAAATCCACTATTTATCACCCCGAAAAATTATCATCTGCAAGCCGGCAGTCCGGCCAAAGCGGCCGGAGTTTATATCGATTCCGCAGACAAGGATAGAGATGGAAATCATCGTTCTGATCCACCTTCCTTGGGCGTTTACGAGTAGGGAAAGATAGGGGCGATGGCTGATGGAGCATAAGGATCTACAATGTACTGGCGATCCACACCGCGATCTTTAGGACAGTAAGGAAATGGGCGGTGGATAAGGGTCAAGGCCGGTGGAAGAAAAGAGCATTGGTGGCCGTTTTGGTCATCGGTGTGTCGATAGCGGTGTGTTTGTGTGGCTGCTTGGTCTTTGCGGCGCTGGATGACAATGGGCTGAGGATAGGCCCCTCTGGTTTAGGCGCCCAAGTTTGCATCGGCGCGGCGACCGCGCCCCGCTTGCAGGTCGGCGTCGCCTGGTACTCGCCCCTCTCCAGCCACAGAGGCCCGCTCGCCGCTTCGCCATACGCTGTCTGCGTCGACGTACCTTGGCTGAAGACGCGGTCCCTCACGGGGGAGTGGGTGTTGCCGCCGTGAACTGCTTTGTGGTTGCGATCTCATGTGGATTATCCTATACTGAGGTTAGGAGAAAACTCAGTGCGAGATGCTTTCTTGGAAGGGGCGCAGAATCGCGGAATAAAATCATGTTAAACGCATAGCCATCAGAGAAAAATGCTTAGCAAACTGCAATGCGGGAGGAGGAGTGAAAGGTAAAGAGAAAGAGAGAGCTATTCTAAACCTAGTTTATAGCACTGATCAATATGAGGAATTAGTCGATAGCGAATGTCCAGATTTTCACATTAGAAAGAAAGGACAAGCTGTAGAATTTGGTGTTGAAGTAACCGAGTTCTACTTTTCTGAATCAAGCGCTAGAGTTCAGAACATACATAGTTACGTTGATGAATTGATAGAAGAAGGGCTTTATCGGCATAGAGATGACAAAACAAGCCTCCCAGTCTGTGAAGCTACTGTAAGTCGAGATGAAGAGCCAGATCGACGGATACAATGCATCTACCAAACCATCCCTGGGGTAGACGAGTATACTCTTCGAATTGCTGAGGCTATCAGCAGAAAATCTGAGAAACTTAAAAGTTACGCCCAGGATTTAACTCACGTTAATTTGATAATCTTCGATACAGAGCATCGACTATACAAGGTCGCTGAAGAGGATTTCTCCAGGTATTTTCTTACTTCTGATATTATCTCCGCAATCAGAGATACGGGATTTCGGGAAGTTTACTTCATCACAAGATTAGAGAGTGAAAGATGGGTTTACATTCCTCTGAAGCTAGTCTTTCTCCTATCTGAAGTCTATGTCTTTGATCATGTTCTGGTCACGTACTATCCTGATCTGTTACATGATATTGCAAGTCAAATCACGTTATTTGCTCAACACTTAAAGAGACATCAAATGGGGGAGATTTATATCCGTGGGAGAGGAAATGAGTCTGAAGTTATCTGGAGTGGGTACGGTTTATGCATAACAAATTGCAAACATTTCAAACAACCTAGGATACGTGATTACACGGACCTTCCGTTACCAAATGATTCTTATCCTGTTGCTCTTGAAATAGATTCACCCGTGGCTGAAAACAAGTTCAAAGAGCGACTAAACTCATTCTTGGATCATCACGTATTCATATGCGGAGTTGTCTGTGATGTGGAAGAGGATGCTAATGAAATATGGGGATATAGTTCCGCCTAAGTGAGCTATACACCTACATAGCAGCAGTATGATCCTCCACCTCTACACCCAAACCGGACGTGATAATTTGTTTTAACAAAATCGGAGGCAACAAAATGAACACCGCTATCGAAGAAAAAAAGCACCCCTTAGCCAAAGCAGGGAAGATCGCGACGGGCGCGGTGGGCGCCGTGGCCGCGCTACCCTTTGTCGCGGCCGGCGGCTGGATGCTGTACAGCAACACGGTCATCAACCACAAAATGCCGCTGCCCAAGGCCATCGACGCGGAGCGCCACAACTTCTTTGGGAAGACCACGGGCCATCTCAGCGTCTACCGCGATACCGGCGGATCGGGGCGCCCGCTGCTGCTCTTGCACAGCGTCAACGCCGCCGCGTCCGCCTACGAGATGCGCCCGCTCTTCGAGCACTATCGCGGCGCGCGCCCGGTCTGGGCCTTGGATCTGCCCGGCTTCGGCTTCTCCGAGCGCACCGACCGCGTCTACACGCCGATGCTCTACGAGCACGCGATCTTGGACACCTTGGACAAGATCGGGGAGCCGGCGGATGTGATCGCGCTCTCGCTGGGATGTGAGTTCGCGGCGCGCGCGGCCCTCACCCATCCCGAAGGCTTCCACTCGCTCACGCTGATCTCGCCCAGCGGCTTCACGCCCGGCGAGGGCGAGCGCGCCTCC
>JAAAOZ010000274.1 GCA_009908585.1 Chloroflexota bacterium | reverse complement strand
CGCTTTAAAAAAAGGGTTTAAATTAACTGGATTGGCTACTCAGTTAAATGGGTGCAGTTACTCTCAGTTACCAACGGGTACTCAAACATCAGAGAAGCCCATAAGGACTCGGAATTAAATAACTTTCCCATTTGACTGTTGGAGAGGGACGGCCCGGTAATTCCACTGGGGGAGAGATTTATCTCGAATGATCCGCATATTTTCCTTGAAACCGTCAGCTACCTGGCGTCCAGTTTGATAGACCTTATCCATGATATGTACAAAGACCTGCAATCCTGGTTCCGTGTGAGTTTTCTCCATCAGCTCTTTGACTATTTCAATCGTGGTGAATATCACACCCTGACAAGCGCGGGTCACGTGCGGAAACATCCGGTG
The DNA here is from genome assembly GCA_009908585.1 of Chloroflexota bacterium. Taxonomy (GTDB): domain Bacteria; phylum Chloroflexota; class Anaerolineae; order B4-G1; family SLSP01; genus JAAAOZ01. The sequence goes on along the minus strand of JAAAOZ010000274.1, from coordinate 11,192 downwards.
TTCAATGGGATTGTATTTGGAACAGTAGGGGGGATAATGGGCAATCCGAATTTCCACGCCGATTTCATCCGCCAAGGCTTGAAGGTCCTGTTTGAAGATATAGTACCGGGAACTGTTGCTGCCGCCCCCATCACAGAGCACTAAAATTGAAGTAGCTGTAGGCCATCGTTTTTTCCCATAGGTATACCACCAGTGCCGCAGGCTATCACACGCAAATTCAGTGGTGTCGTGGCTGGTTCCTAATTGAATGTAGCCCGTATTCAAGTGCAGATCGTAAATGCTGTGGGGAATGATGACGCCATCTGCCAAACTGGGGAAATCGTGGTCGAAGGTGTGAAGCTCCTCGCGGGTATAGAGGTGCCCATCACGGTAGAGATTTCCCACATATTCTTTCTTTTTCGTATCCATACTGATGACTGGATTGCCAGCCGCTACGTACTCGGCCTTGAGGCGCGCAATTTTCTTGAATTGTGCATCGCGATCGGGAATATCTTTCTTAGCCATCTTTTTCTTTTGCGCTTTGCGCCGGCGATAGTTGTGCTTCTTGAGAAGGCGGCGCACCACCCACTTGCTAACCTGAATATCGTGATCTTTCTGCAAGGCAATGACGATCTCTTTGAGGGTTAAGTTAGTCCACCGCACCGTCTCATCCATAGGATTGCCGGCCGTATGATCGCGCAATACAGCCAAGAACTTCGCATCTATATCAGGCCAGTGATGGTGATACCCTTTCCGCCCTCCCCCAGGCTTCCGAATCCGGGCCTCGACTTCTTTGTTACTCAACCCGCTCACCTCTTTGGCGCCTTTGCTGACGGTCCGGCGGCTACAGCCCAGAATCCGCGCAATGTAGACCCGCCCGCCGTGACCGAACTTCAAAGCCTCAACTCCAGCATACCGCCGCCGATCTTTTTCATTCAAACTCCGGTAGAAATTTCTCATTATCGCTTCGACTTCGGGCGAATACGATTGCATACTCTCCTCCTGATTTGTAGCTCACTACGCAGTTTTCAAATCAGGAGATTACTCGCTTTTTCCGAATTGTCCAGTACGGAATGGGAAGGTTATTTCCTTCTCATTCCTTAATCAAATATGAGCAGATCTAAAAACTCAACCTTGGCTCCACTGAAAAAAGCTAAAGGGGCTCGCAAAGCCGCCAAGGCGCTAAGGGAAAAATAAGGCAATGGTTAATTTTCGTGATCAGAGACGGTGATTTGATGAATAAAATTAAATCAAACCTTAAAAATCTTTGCGACTTTGCGTCTTGGCGTGAGATAGTCCCCTTCTTTCAGGAGAGTCAACTTCGTGAAGGTTAAATACACACTCTTCATAGAAAGCAGATACTTGGGCCAGACATCACGCTGGCAATGACAGGTTATGCGGAACCATCGCAAGGGGTACAGCTATTAACAAACCCATCCTCCATTCGCTTCGCCACATAGGCCCCGACTTTCTCGAAGATCATCTCGATGCACGGCGAATCCGGCAGCGCATCGCGCAGTATCTGCAGATAGCCCCGCTCGCGGATACGGCGCAGCGACGGCGCGAAGTTGATGTCGTACACCCACCCCACCTGCAACAGCTTGAAGTCGTTGAGGTTGCGCAGGTGATCGTTGTGAACCACGCGCCCCGCCATCAGGTCGTCGCAGACGGCCTCGGAGATGCCGGGCGTATCCGGCAGTTCCCACGCCACCCAGCCGTTCCGCTGCGATGCGGGCCGTCGATAGTAGTCGGTGACCACGCGGTAAATGTCGAGCTTGTCCGCGTCGCGGAGCAGGCGCGAGAAGAAGAGACAGGCCGGCGTTTCGTCGTCCGGGCCCGGTAGCGCCAGGCGATTGTGATAGCCGATCACCCGCAGGAGCAGATCCTCCGCCGGGCCAAGCGCCGCCAAGACCTCAAGCTCGCGCAACACGTGGACGCCCAACGCGGCGTGATCCTCCGATTTGCGGTCGGAAAAGGTGTGATAGTGCGCGTACTGTGAAAATCGCCCCACGTCGTGAAAGAGCGCGGCTATCTCTGCCAGATGACGCGCATCCGCCGCCAGCCCCAGCGCCTCACTGATGTACCGGCTCTCCTCGCAGACACGCAGCGTGTGCTCGATCTTGAGGTCAATCGCCTCTTGGAGATCAGGATCGGGATCATCGGTGTAGAAAGAACGCGCGTAGGCCAAAAACCGCTCTCGGAGACGCGCGACCTCCTCCACTGAAACAGACGAGATTGACGCCGGCACGACCATCTTTGTCCTCGCCGCGACCATCAATACCCACGCTCCACATCGACGGGATTGGGCATTGATTCACTGCGCGCCGCCGCGTTGATCAACCGCGCCAGCGCCTCCATCCGCATGCACTCCGTCTCGCTCTCGCTGAGCGCGCCGCCGCGATGGGGACTCATCACGATGTTATCCAACGTGTGGAACGGCACATCGGCGGGCGGCGTGTTGCTGCGCGAGGCCTCATCCTGGGGATAATTATACCACACATCCAGCCCGGCCGCCCGCAGGCCGCCGGTGCGCAGCGCGTGATAGAGCGCCTCCTGGCGGACAATCGGCCCGCGCCCGATATTGACGAGCACCGCGCCGGAGGGCATCCGCGCCAGCGCCGCCGCATCGAGCAGGCCCTTGGTCTCATCCGTCAGCGGCAGGCAGATGATCACGGCGTGCGCGCGGGGCAGCAGATCAAGCAGCGCCTCCGGCGGATGGATCTCGTCGGGGCAGTCGGGCGGGGTCGCCTCGACGTTGCGCCGCGTGGCGACCACCTTCATCCGCATGCCCCGGCAGACCTCGGCCACGCGCTGCCCGATCTCGCCGTAGCCCAAGACCAGCGCGGTCTTCTCAGCCAGCAGCAGCGAGGGGTTCGGCTGGTAGCGCGGCGTCCAATCGTGCGCCCGCAGCGCGCGATCCATCGGGATGAGGAACTTGGCGGCGGCCAGCAGCAGCCCGACGGCCAACTCGGCGACCGGCGCGGCGTTGTGATGGAGGTTGTGGACCGCCACCTCCGGGAAGTCCAACATCAGCGCGCGGGTATCGCGCGGCAATCCCGCCCACGGGATGATCAGCGTCTGGAGCTGCGGCGCCTCGGCAATGTGCTCCCGCTGCGGTCGCCCAGCGATGAAGATGTGATAATCGGGCGGATCGGGCAGTTCCTCGCCCGTCGTCAGCACCACATCATCGTCGATCAACGCCCGCAGGTAATCCAGCGGCCCCGGATCGGGCGTGCGAAGCAGATGGACGCGCAAGGACTGGTCAGACATCCTCGATTTCCTCTCCCTCAGCGAGCGGAAGCCTGACGGTGAAGGTCGTGCCCTCGCCCTCCTCACTCTCCACATCGATGTAGCCGCCCAACCCCTGGACGTAGTCTCGCGTCCAGAACAACCCAAATCCCATGCCGACCCCCTTGGACGACCACCCAATCTCAAAGATCTTGTGCCGTTGCTGCCTCGGAATCCCGATGCCCGTATCGGCCACCGTGATCATCATCTCCTCCGAGCCAGGAACGCGCCGGCTGGCGATCCGCACCTGGCCAATCACCTGCGCTTCCGATTCCCTTTCCTTCACAGCCTCGACGGCGTTCTTGATCAGCACGCGGAACGCCTCGGTCAACATATCCGCCGACGTCTTGATCGGCAACGCCGCCTCCGTCAGATCGAGCGAGGCCTCAACCCCCTCCGCCGTTTCCTCCAAATCCAAGCGCTCCACGGCGTTCTGCACACAGACGTTGACATCGACCCATTGCTCAGTGACGCGGCGCCACGGCTCGCCCAACGTGTCCAAAATCTCCGTGACCTGATCCATACGCGCCAGCACATCATCCGCGCGCTCCAACTGGCCAAGCGCCTGCTCCGGCGGCAGCGAGCTAAGCATCGAAAGATAAACCCGCAAGACGCCGACGTGATTGCGCATCTCGTGCACGGCGGTCGCGGCGCTGAAGGCCATCTTGCCGAACATCTGCGCGGCCATACGCTGCTCCTCCGCCTGGCGATAGAGCCGCGCGTTGCGAATGCCGGCGGCCGCCTGCTGCGCGAAGGCGTCCAACAGCGCGATCTCGCTGGGCTTGAAGGTCTGCGAGCGCGTGGCGGCGAAGAGATTGCCCACCAACTCGCGCTCAGTCTCGCCCGCCTCCGTGACCGTATCCAAGAAGAACGGCGCCGCGATCACCTGCTGGATGCCCAAGGTCTGCTGGATGCCCTGCACCACGTGCTGCGCCGAGAGCGGCACTACTGGGCGGAAGAGATCGTAAAGCGCATCGCTGGTAACCGGCTCCCCCGACTTGACGGCCCGAACGCTGAGGTTGTCCTTGTAGGCCTCCTGATGGACATAGACCCGCGAGGTATCAGGGTCATCTACGCTGATGGGCTTGCCGATGACGCGCGAGAGCTGCTTCTCCCAACGCCGGATGTCGCCCATATCGCCGAAGGCCGGGTCCAGATGAAGCGCCTGCACCGGCATCGAGCCATCGCGCTCGTAAGGCGCGACCATCGCGCCCACGTAGCCCAAATCCGCCACGATGCCTTTAGCGATCCACTCGTAGATCTCCTCCTCATCGTGCAGGCTCGTCTGCACCTGGTAGGTCATCTTCTGGGCGATTTCGATCTGCAGGCGGCGGCGTTCGCTGTCGATGGCGGCGGCGGCCTGGCGTCCAAACGCCGAAAGTAGGAGCCGATCCTGCTCAGAGATGCGCGTCCGCTTGGCCGCGAAGAGATTGCCGACCATCTCGCGGGTCGCCTGGCCCTCCACCTCAGCCTCCAAGAAGAACGGCACCGCAATCACCTGCCGGATGCCTAACGCACGTTGGATGCCACGCACAATCGGGCGGGATGCGGGCGGCGCGATGGGCCGGAAAAGATCATACAGCGCGTCGCTCAGCACCGGCCCGCCGGCCTTGGCCGCGCGGACGCTGAGATTGCCCGCGTACTTCTCCTCATAGATGTAGACGCGGGCCACCTGGGCATCCGTGATGCGGATATCGCGTCCCACCAGGCGGGAAATCTGATCCTCCCAATGGGCGATGTCCTCCGAGGAGGCCAGGCGGGGATCGACGTAGAAGGCGCGCACGGGCAGCGCATCGCCGTGCTCGTAGGTGGCGACCATCGCGCCAGTATAGCCGAGGACATCGACGACGTCCTCCACGATGCTTTGCAGCATCGCTTCCAGCCCGACGGCCGCCGCGCGCTCCAGCGTCGCCTCCCGGAACGTCACATCCGAGATGCGTTGTCGCATCCAGCGACGAACGATCCATTCGGTCAACCATGAAACAGGCGAAATATTCATCATCCAACTCACCACTTTAGCGTCTAAAATGCTCCGCTGCTCTATCTCTGACAAGGGCTTCTCCTTTACTCAAAAAGAAGATCAACTCTCCCACATAGTTGCCCTGGGCATGGGCCTACGGTCATCTTTCGTGCGGAAACATGACCACATCCTTAATAATACGTGAGATTTGTTAAAACGGCAACTGTAGGTTGGAGGTTGGAAGTTAGAAGTTGGAGGTTGTGACAAGGTATGATAAGATATTGCCAATCGATTCATCCACGATACCGAAAGGAACAAGCATGCCGCCTTAGGTAGTTCCAGAAATTAAAACCTCCCAAACCTGATGTTTTTCCCTCTGAAAACTCCCCGTTTTTGGGAGACTTATTTTCTTGGAACGGCCTTATCCGGTGAATTTCAAAAGAGCCTAGCCGCCGAAGGGCGGCTCCGCAAAGATAATCTTCGCTTGGCGAAGTACGCGGTTTCTCTTTAACCCAACGGCCCAATGAAGGAGGAGCCTATGCAAATCAATATTCTTATCCAATCCCTTGAGGAAAACGCCGGTCACGTCCGGCAACTTCTCCAAAACACCTCTGCCGAACAGGCCCGATGGAAGCCGGACGCCGAGACCTGGTCTCTCCTAGAGATCGTCAATCACCTCTACGACGAAGAGCGAGAGGACTTCCGCGCGGTCCTGGATCACCTCCTGCATCACCCCGAAGCGCCCTGGCCTGACGTCGATCCGATGGAATGGGTCACCTCGCGCCGGTATAATGAGCGTGAGCTGACGTCCTCGCTCGACAACTTCCTGCGGGAGCGCGCGCGATCGCTGGACTGGCTGCGCACCCTCACCGCTCCCCGATGGGAGAGGGAGGTGAATGCGCCCTGGGACAAGCCCATCCGCCCGGGGGACGTCGCTGCTTCCTGGCCCGCGCACGATCTCTGGCACATCCAGCAGATCGTGCAACTGCGCCGGGCCTACGTCGTGCGACAACTCGCACCCTACGACGTTCGCTACGCCGGCACTCTTTGAAGCGCAAGCCTACCGACTCTTCAGGAATTCGCCGGGTACAACCGACCATTCGCAGATAAAGCGCCATATTGCGCGCGCCCGACCAGGATTGAGGTCGCGACCGCGCCGGATCAAGCAATGCAACGCCACATCGCCCAACATAAAGGAGATGCCAACGAAATGATATACAAAAGCGTCACCGCAACCGAACTCGGCGGCCCGGAGGTACTCCAGGTCACCGAAAACGAACTGCGCGCGCCCGCCGCTAACGAGGTGCGCATTCGAGTCTTGGCCGCGCCCGTCTGCCGGCCCGATGTAACCGTCCGCACGGGGGAGGCCCTCTACACCGGCACGCCGCTGGGCCAGAAGACGCCGTTCGTGCCGGGCTACGCCGTCATCGGGGTCGTGGACGCCGTGGGCGACGAGGTACCCGCGACCGACGCCCAGATCGGCGACCGGGTCGGCGTGTTGACCGTCACTGGCGGCTACACCGAGTATCTCTACTGGCGGAGCGACCGCCTGATCCCCGTCCCAGAGACCGTCGATCCGGCCAAAGCCGCCACCATCCCCCTGAACTACATCGTCGCGTACCAGAGCATGCACCGCGCGGCCCAGGTCGAGGCCGGGGATACCGCGCTCATCATCGGGGCCAGCGGCGGGATCGGGACGGCGCTGCTGCAACTCGGCAAATTGGCGGATCTCACGATGTACGGGCTGGCCTCCCCCGGCAAGCACGACATTCTCATCGACTACGGGGCGACGCCGATTGATTATCACACGCAGGATTTCGTCGCGGTGATCCAGCAGGCGGAACCGGCGGGGCTGGACGCCATCTTCGATGGGATGATGACGCTGGACTACATTCGGCGCGGGCTGTCGCTGCTGCGACGCGGCGGCACGCTGGTCAGCTACGGCGAACCCGCCGGATTCTCAGCCCTGTTTCGCATCTTGGCGACCCTCGTCGGGGTCAACCTGCTGCCGAATGGCAAATCCTTCAAGCTCTACGGGACGTCATCCTACTTCGTATTTAATCAGCAGCCGTTTATGGAAGATTGGGCCACGCTCTTCAAACTGTTGGAGGAAGGGAAGATCGACCCGGTCATCGAGAAGAAATTCTCCCTCTTGGAAGCGGCCCAGGCCAACACCCTGCTGGAGAGCGGCTGTGTCACCGGCAACGTCGTTCTGGTCGCGCCGGAACTGTTGTAGATTTTTGACTGCCTGAGATCGGACTAAAAACCAGGAGCGTGAGATATGCCTTCCGAAAACGAACTGACAGAAACCCAAAACATCGTGCTCGGCTGCTTTATCATCGTCACGGTGATGGCAGCCTACATCGGCGGCGCGCTGTGGCTAGGCGCCAAGATCGGTCGCGGCTGGGCCGCCGCTCTCTTGTTGCTGCTTGGCGTGGGGGTCGTGGGGTTCTTCTTCCGCGCCCTGTTGAAGACCTCCGCTTTACATCACACGGTTGAAGCCCTCATCGACGCCAATTCGTGGGACGCCGCCCAACGTATGGTCGAGCAACATCCTGAGCTGCTCAGCGACCACGCCAATGAGATACTTGATCAACTCAGCCAGCAAACAAAGGATGACGATGCCTCTCGCGTCTATGAGGAGTATCGCGCGTTGCTGAACCGCTGCCGCGAGGTGGGCGTAGCGAGCGCGTTCGCGGAAAAGGCCGAGGTCGAGGAGTTGCCAGAAGAGCATCACGCCTCGAGCAATTGAAAGGTTACGACCGACCTCCTCATCAAGCCACAAAAAGCGCGGCGGATCATCAGAAGCCTCGATGATCCGCCGCGCGGTTTATAAAATCTGCCAGTTCTATGGACGCATCTGCTCCATCCGCTTCATCTGCTGATCTTGACCGGCACGCCGAACTTCTCCAACTGCTCCGGTGTGTGCTCATAGGGGCAGTAGGGATGCTCGCCGGAGATGTAGCCGTGCACGGGGCAGACGCTAAAGGTCGGTGTGAGGGTGAAGTAGGGCAGGTGATAATTCTCGGCGACGGCGCGGATCAACCGCCGGGCTTGCCGCCAATCATCTAGCTGCTCGCCCAAGAAGAGGTGCAGCACCGTCCCGCCGGTGTAGAGCGTCTGGAGATCATCCTGATGATCCAGCACCTCGAAGAGGTCATCGCTGAAGTTGACAGGCAGGTGCGTGGAGTTGGTGTAGTAGGGCGCGGCGTCGCTGCCGGCAGTGCGGATGTCGGAGAAGCGCGCCTGATCCAGCCGAGCCAGGCGATAGGTCGCGCCCTCGGCGGGCGTCGCCTCCAAGTTGTAGAGATGCCCCGTCTCGTCTTGGAAGCGCATCAGCACCTCGCGCATAAATTCCAGCACGCGCTGCGCAAACGCGCGTCCCTCTGGATGCTCGATCCCCACGCCCAACAGGTTCAGGGCCGCCTCGTGCATCCCGTTGAGACCGATAGTAGAGAAGTGGTTGCTCCAGAAGGATTCGGTCCGCGCCTTGACGCTGCGCAGGAAGTGATGGCTGTAGGGATAGAGGCCGCGCTCAGTGAACGATTCCAGCATCTTGCGCTTGATCTCCAAGCTGGTGCGCGCGATCTCCATCAAGCGCTCCAACTGCGCCAGAAAATCCTGCTCATCGTGCGACGTGTAGCCCAGGCGCGGCAGGTTCATCGTCACCACGCCGACGGAGCCGGTGAGCGGCGCCGCAGCGAACAGCCCGCCCAATCGCTTGCGCAGTTCCTTGTTGTTCAGGCGGAGGCGGCAGCACATACTCCGCACATCCTCCGGTTCCATATCGCTGTTGACGAAGTTCGCCCAGTAGGGAACGCCATACTTCGCCGTGAGCGCGAAAATCGGCGCCAGCGTCTCGTTCTCCCAATCAAAATCCCGGCTGATGTTGTAAGTCGGGATGGGGAAGGTGAAGACGCGCCCCTTGGCGTCGCCGGCCAACATCACCTCGGCGAAGGCGCGGTTGATCATATCCATCTCGTGCTGGAACTCGCCATAGGTCGCCTCGCGCGATTCACCACCGATGATGACCGGCTGGTCGGATAAGTTTGCAGGACAGGTCAAATCACACGTGAGATTTGTGAACGGCGTCTGGAATCCCACCCTCGTGGGTACGTTAATATTGAACACAAACTCCTGCATCGCCTGCTTGACTTGCGTATAACCTAGCTGATCGTAGCGCACGAAAGGCGCCATCAGTGTATCGAAGTTGGAGACCGCCACCGCGCCCGCCGATTCGCCTTGTAGTGTGTAGAAGAAATTGACCAACTGGCCCAGCGCCGTGCGGAGGTGACGCGGCGGCTTGCTTTCGATTTTGGCCGGCACCCCGCCGAAGCCCTGCTGAAGCAGATCCTGCAAATCCCAGCCACAACAATAAACGGAAAGCATTCCCAAATCGTGGAGGTGCAGATCCCCCTCGGTGTGAGCGGCCTGAACTTCCGGCGGATAGATCTTGTGCAGCCAGTAGCGCGCAGCGATGGACGAGGCGAGGTAGAAATTCAGCCCTTGCAGGGAGTAGTTCATATTGCTGTTCTCGTTGACACGCCAATCGGCGCGCTGGAGATAATCATCCACCAGCTTCTGGGAGTCCAACAACATCTGCTCGGTTTTGCGCGCCGAAGCCCGTTGCTGCCGGTAAAGGATGTAGGCTTTGGCCACTTGGGGATTGCCAGATTTGACGAGCACTTCCTCCACCAGATCCTGAATCTCTTCGACGTGCGGCAAGGCGCCGTGACCGTTGTTGCCCGATTGCCAGCGCTGCTCCAAGAGCGCGACCACGGCCCAGGAGAGCGTCTCCGCCCACGGGCGCCCTTCCCCGTTCCCTACGGCGCGCGCCGCCGCGTAAATTGCGTTTTCGATGCGCTCGCGGTCAAATGACACCACCGTGCCATCCCGCTTGATGATTTCATTAATCGACATACGTCCCCCTCCTACAAAAATTTAGTCTAAAGTCCGAAAGTTGAAGGTCAAAAAGTCAAAAGTTGCGAGTTTAAAGTTGAAAGCTGTCCGCTCAAATATCGGATGGATGGGGCGTGGAACGCCCGGTATGAGGTTTTAGATCGGGAGGATCGTCGCGCCGGCGGCGCTCCAGCCCTAATCCGATGCGGGCCAGGTTGACGAGTTTGAACGGCACCAGGCCCACGTCAACGTCTAATTCGGATTTATCGCAGACGGTGGAGGTGTTGGCGCGATCGATGCGCGGCTTGAGATCCAACAGCGCCGCCTCGAACGCCGCGCCCTCGAGGCGCGCTTGCAGCGCCGCGATCTCGTCCATCAGCGCGCGGGCCTGCGCGATCCGCGCCTCCGTCTCCGCCGCCATCTCCGCGCTGATCAGCCCCATCTCGCGCTTGAGGCGATTGAGCCTGCGACCCGCCTCGTAAGTGACATCGGCCAAGGTCTCGCGGCTCATCCAGCGCGTCTCGTACGAGAGCATATCTTTCCACGTCGGCGCCAGCAGCAGTTGACGATGTGTCTCCAGCGTCGTCGCGTGCCGGATGTAGCCGTAGTGATCGGCGCGCTCGTAGGCCAAGCTGCCTGGATCCAAGAAGGGCGCCAACGGCGCGGTGAAGGGCATGAGCCGCCCGTTCCCATCCCCATTGTCATTGAAGCGCGTCAACAAATCGCGGCAATAGTCCACCGTCGCCAGCGCCGATTCCGGCGTCTGCTGCGACAACCCCATCATAAAGAAGAGATCGAAGCGCCGAGCGCCCGCATCTAAGCACGCCGCGATGGTCTGCTCAATCTCCGCATTGGTGTAATGTTTACCCGACGCACGCCGCACCTGCGGATCGTGCGACTCCGGCGAGAACTCCACGTAAAAGTTGGGGAGCGCCGCCGCCAACTCCGCCATATAGTCCCGGTCGACGGGCGCGAAGAACTCGACGATGACCGCTCCCTCGAAGCCTTGGACGGCGCGGAAGAAACGGCGCGCGTAGGCCATCCCCGCCTGACGCAGATCGCCCAG
>JAAAOZ010000320.1 GCA_009908585.1 Chloroflexota bacterium | reverse complement strand
GACACCGGTCCCAATGTTGATGTAGATAAACTCCTCTGTCTCACGCCCCACGCCCAGATGCATCTCGGCGAGCGTGGCAGCTTGCACGTCGTTATCTATGACGACCGGCAGATGATAGCGTGTGTTCAACTGCGCCGCCAGAGGAATGGGCGTGTGAATCGGCAGGTTGACCCAGTATCGCCAGATCCCGGCGGCTGCATCCACATGCCCCACAAGCCCCACGCCCATAGCCGAGGGGCTGAATCCCTTACCCTCAGCGCGCATAAAGTCTTCAATCGCCTCATGGACGCTGTTCAGTGCAGTCGTCTGATTCTCACGTTTCATCGGATATCGACGGCGGCAAAGCACGGTTCCATCCCGCCCAACGCAGCCGACCAGGATTTTTGTGGCCCCGACATCGACGCCGATAACTGAAGATACGTCCTTGCTAGTGTGTTCTGTCATAATCCTCTCGATTAATCTCTGGTATGTGCTTGGGGAATTTGAGGAAGACAAAAATGATGTAGACGGGCGCCAGGGCAGCCACAATCCCGGCAGAGATCAAGCCATAATCGACTCGGTGCGTGGTGTGGAGCAGGGAAATCCCCCCTGAATCGTCCGAAGGCGCGAGTTGAGCAGCATCAGGGCGAAGAAATCTCGTTCCACTTCATTCGGGGGTCTCAGACGTGGCAGTTTGGCAGGTAGGCACCTAGGCCCTTGAGTCGTGCCTGCAGCTCCCTGATATCTATGCCTCGGGTATTAGCCCCCACTGGAACGCTCATAGCCGCGGCGACCCCAGCGGCTTGCCCGGTGATGTAGCAACCTGGCGTCACACGAATGGATCCTTGCATACTCCTATCTGTGCTGACGCAGCGACCGGCCACCAAGACGTTCTTCAGTCCCTTTGGAGTAAGCACTCGATACGGAATGCCGTAGCTCTCGCCATCCTCATGGCGCAGATTGACCCACTTTCCCCGATATTCCTCGTAGGCGCCCTGGTCAGGTCTGGCAGGATGGAGATCAACGGGATAGGAGAAACGCCCGATCTCATCGTCAAACACGGCGCGCTCCCTGAAATCATCGACGTTCAGGATATAATCGCCCACGATGCGTCTGCTCTCGCGAACGCCCATTAGAGACCCGGTGGCTGCCAATTCCATGTCCTCAAACCCCTTGCGGTAAGCCTTGTAATATCGCTCATATTGCGGCAGTGTCTTGCGCGCCCAGAGATAGGCTTCGGTCAAGGACTCCTCATCGGTACCATCCAGACCGAACGTGTGGCCGATGTTCCCGCCCCCGAGCGTGGCGCCGACGCGCCAGATACCCACGAGGTGCAAGTCCTCCACAGTCAGGACGCCGTCCTCAAACGCCTCTGTAATCCTGTCATTTCCCATGCCCGCCGACTCGGATTTCTCGACCTCCTCCCAGTCAATCCCAGACCACAGACTGCACAGCGTGCCTGGCTGCATGTTGCCATCCGGGTCCCCCTTCTCGTACGGGGCTCCTGCCAAGGCGGCCACGTCCCCGTCGCCGGTGCAGTCGACGAAGACCGCCGCGCGGATGGCGAACAATCCCGTCTTTCCAGCGCAAATCGCTGCGTCCACCCTACCTTCGTGGACGATCACGTCCACAAGTTGGGTATGGAAGGTGAAGGGGATGCCCGCATCCTCCAGCAGCCGATCATAGACGCGCTTCAGCACCTCCGTGCGAATGCCGATACTCCTCCTAAAGGGGATTGCGCCGTCGGCCGCTCGAACCGCGTCGAGAATCTCGCGCCCGATTCCGTCCGCGAGAAAATTGACGCCATCGGTAAAATCCATGAAGGCAGGAACCAGTCCCGCCGTTCCCATGCCGCCGAGACAGCTATGAGCCTCAATGAGGCGTACGGACTTGCCCTGACGGGCAGCGGCTAACGCCGCGACAACCCCGGCGGGCCCTCCGCCAGCGATCAGGACATCGGTATGATATCGCACGTCGAGCTTGCGCTGGTACATAACCATCAGTTTACCCCCTTGAGAAGATGCGCTCTCATTGCTTCACAGCGCCAGCGGACATGCCCTGTATCACGCGTTCCTGGAAAAAGATAAAGACGACGTAAACAGGGATCAGAGCTGCCACAACGCCAGCAGAAATGAGACCATAGTCGACTTTGCGCATCGTCCTAAGCAACGGAATAGCAACCTGAATCGTTCGATATCGCGAATCAAGCAGCATCAGGGCGAAGATGTACTCGTTCCAGATGCCGATGAAGTTCAGCACCGAGACCGTCATGATGCCTGACCGGCTCAATGGGACGATAACGTACCGCAAGATCTGGAACCGACTGGCGCCATCTATCTCGGCCGCTTCCTCCAGCTCGCGCGGTATGCCACGCATGTGGCTCGATAGCATGAGAATACTGAGCGACAGGTTGGAAGCAACGTAAAAAAGGATGAGATAGCCAGGGTTATACAGTAACCCTGTTCTTGCAGCCAGCAGGAAGACCGGCACCAACAAAGAGAACGCGGGGATCAGAAACCCTAGGCCGAAATAGGCCTCGGCGATCAGCGCAGGCCATTTGGTCTCAAACCGACCGGCGACACGCGCGATACCGTAGGCGGCCACAATGCTGACGATCAGAATGAGGAACAGAGAAGCAGTTGTGATGACGAACGACGTACCAATGGCCCGTAGGGCATTCACGCGCTCTTGAACGCGCAGATAGTTGCCGAAATCCACCGTCTCAGGCCAGCCAAGGGGATGATTGAATATCTCGACATTGCCCTTGAATGAGGATATTAAGACATAGTAGAGCGGCAGCAAGATCGTCACTGCATAGGCGATGAAAACGAAGTAGTTGACCATCTTTGCTACCGAGCGTCTTCTTCTGGTGAGCATGCTCTTTTATTCTCCCTTCCGGGTTGTTGAAGGAGATAGCGTGAAGATATCGCCCCCGCTATCCGTAGGTATACTCAGGTGTAGTCGTGGCAAACGAGGCCAGGCTGGCACACGCCGGAAACCACAAGCAGCCCAGCCTTTCCTGATCTTTGGACTTACCTCGTTGGTTTTCTTGTATCTGTTTAGACCAAGGTGCAACGCACTTGAGCAGAAGGAAAGGTGCGGCCTCATGCAGTCTATGCCTGACGACAAGCCCAAAAGTGCGTTGCACCTCATTTCATCGCGGCTCAAACGGCTTCAAGTCTATTCCCCAAGATAACTGCGCTGTGTCACACGTCTGATCAAAAGCATACCTATCATCCCCGCAAAGAAGAGCAGCACACCAATAGCTTGACTATAGCCTATGCGGTAACTAAGAAATGCCTTATCATAGAGATAATAGCTAAGCGTCAACGAGGAGGTGCCCGGTCCTCCTTTGGTAAGGAGCAGTACGTACTGTGCCGAGCCGGTCAACGTCCAAATGAAGTTGAGCGTCAGCGCCACGCCAAAGAAATCCATAATCAGGGGAAAGCCGATTTGCCACATGATAACCCAATAGCTGGCTCCATCGAGCTGCGCGGATTCAAAGATTTCATGCGGCAGATCGGATAGCGCTACGAAGAACAGCACCGTATAGAAGCCTACAGCGCCCCACGCATCCGCGCCGATAACGGCCAATAGAGACGTGGATGAATTGGCCAACCAGACCCGGGTCAAACTCTCCAGACCAATACTCCGCAGCACGTAGTTGAGGATGCCGTCGGGCAGGTAGACCCCCAGGAAGATCAGCGCCAGCGCGGGGGCGGAGAGCATCGCGGGGGTGAAGAAGATCGCGCGGAACACCCGGTAACCCCGCAGGCGCTGGCTCAAAAAGAAGCCCAACATGTAACTGATCGGCATGACGACCGCCAGCATGATCAACATGTGCTGAAGCGTATTCCACAGCGCCACAATAACCTTTGGATCATTGAACAGATCGGCGTAGTTGGCCAGCCCCACAAAGGTCTTTGCACTGGTCAGCCTGCGCCATTCGAACATGCTGACCCTGAACATATCAATCAGGGGCCAGAGCATCATCGCGGTAAAGATCAAGACCGCCGGCCCAATACAGATTATAAAGGTTAGCCAGCTCGGCATGGACCTGCGCCAACCGCTTGACCCGGCTGTACCGCTCTTCTGCTTACCCATCAGGCGTTATCTCCTTGTCGATGGTGGTGGATTTTTTTGGGGTGGTTCAGGTAGCGCGAGCTCGCACTACCTGAACCTTTCATCGTCACAATCTATGCTTACGTTGTACTTCTATTCGTACAGCGCATCCAATTCCGTGAGGATCTCTTCCGCAGTCATGCCGTCGGGGATGAAGCCATCGTTGGCCACCGCGATCCAAGGGTCGCCGATCTCAGCGGGGATGGAATCCGCGTTGCCGCCGAGCTCGGTTCGCTCCGGCAGGGCAAGTGAATCCGCAAACAGCTGCGGAACGGCGCTTTCGTCCACGGGCAGGTCCTTGACCGGCGCGACCATGCCCGCTTCGTTCACAAACGGGACGAAGACGTCGGGTTGAAAGAGGTAATGGACGAAAGCCTTGACGGCATCCAGGTTTTCGCCGCCGTTGCGGGTCACGTGCACGGCCTTGGCGCCAAACCCACCGAACATCACCGGGTTGTCCCTCGGAGAATCCTCGGGCAGGGGAAGGCCGCCAAGATAAATATCGTCCACCAGATCTTCGGGGGTTTCGGCGTAGGACCACGAGCCTGCGTGCATCATCGCTGCTTCCTCCCCGAAGAACAAGGCGTTCATACTGCTGAACTCCAGCCCCTCGACGTCATCGGCGAAGAAACCCGAGTCGCGCATCGCGACGAACTGCTCGGTGGCCTCCATAGCGGCGGGGCTATCCATGTAGCCGCCCTCCTGGTAAAGACCGTTGACCTCTTCAACGGACATGTAGGCGGAAAGCATCAGCATGTAGAATCGAGCGCCCGTCCAATCCGAGCCCCCGGTCGAGAAGGGCTGGTAGCCTGCATCACGGATTTTGGGGGCGACAGCGACAAGATCCTCCATACTCGCGGGGGGAACCTCCACACCTGCCTCCTCGAGAATCGACGTGTTGTACCAGATGGGCCAGTTATATCCTTCCATCGGGAGAGCTGGCAACTGGCCATCCTCAGTCATATAGCCCTCGATGGCCGAGGCATAGAACGTATCGCCCAGACCCCATTCTGCAAGATAGGGTTTCAGATCGATCGTCAGCCCATCCTTGATCCAATTCTCCGTCAGGTGAGGGTAGTTCATTAGAATGATGTCCTGCTCTACCCCACCTACGAAGGCAGTCTCCGCCTTGACGACGATCTCATCGTCCGGCACCAACTCAACTTCGACCGCGATGTTGGGATGAGCGGCCTCAAAGCCCGCGATGATCTCATCGAACACAGCCGCCTTCGCATCATCCGGGCTGATAGAGTGGAGGATCGTCAGTGTAAATTGCTCGGGGGTCGGCTCCTCGGTGGCCTCTTCGGTCGGTTCTTCAGTCTCTTCCGGTTCTTCAGTCTCTTCCGGTTCTTCGGTGGCGGGGGGTTCGGTCTCTTCGACCGCAGGCTCCTCGGTTGTGGGTTCGACTGTTGCGGGCTCAGGGGTTCCACAGGCACTGACTAATACTGAAACTATCAGAATCAGGGTCAGGATTTGAAATAGCTTCTTAGACATGATATACTCCTTTTGGGGTGATTGATTTTGCCCAGCATGAAATATCATTGCTTAGTCTGTTGACCGCAGAGGAGCAAGAGTGTTTCATGCTTTTTTACGTCTAAACATCCAGTGACTAAGTTTCCTCAATAGACATACCTCCTTCTAGAATCTCTGCTTCTTTGCTAAGGTGGTTCCAGGATTTAAAACCTCCCAAACCTGACGCTTTTTCCTCGAAAAATCGGGATGGTTCTCAAATAGGTTGATGCTTTTGGGTAAGTTTCTTTTCCTTTTACGGGGACTATCATAGACCCGTAGGTCTACTGACCTACGTAAGGACCCCAGAGAGGCCATTGGCCAACCGTCTGCCTACGCAGACGGCCTCTTGCAGCCGCGAAGGCGGATGCTTGGCGCGTAGCGCCTCTCGAAGGGACTTCAGTCGCTGACCAAGAAGTGTAAACCTAATTATCTAGGGAAAATGAACCATCCCGAAAAATCATTCGTTTTTGGGAGGTTTATTTTCTTGGAACGGCCTTAACAACCACATGACCTGCGGACCACAACCTCGGTCGAGACAACCTTTGAGGTGATGTGGCCATGTTCGATGTATGAAATCAAGGCTTGTGCGGCCTCCTCACCAATCTCATCGAAAGGTACAGAAACTGTCGTCAAGGCAGGATCAATATCGGCAGCCCGATAATCGTCATCAAAACCGACCACAGCAACGTCCTCAGGCACTGACAAGCTGCGGTCCCTCAGCGCTCGAATGACACCCACCGCAGCCTCATCGTCACCGGCAAAAACTGCGTCAAAAGGAACGGACGCATCGAGCAGCTCATGCGTGGCCTGCTCCGCGATGTCGGCGTTGAACCCTCCCACAGCGATCAGGGCAGGATCAACCGCGAGATCATTCTCCTCAAGCGCCTGTCGGTACCCTTCCTCGCGTTCGAGTGAGTCCTGCTGATCCTTAGGCCCGCGCAGGAAGACAATTCTGCGCTTGTGGTGCACACGAATCAGATGGTTGATTAGCGCACGAGTCGAGGACGTATTCTCAATATTGACGCAAGGGCATTCGACCCCGGCGGGTGGGCTTCTGTGCAACAGAACCACCGGATACCCCTGCTCACAGAACTGGATGATCTGCCGATTACTATATGCATCTGCAAAGGCAACCAAGCCATCGGTGTTATGGGGCCCCAGCGGGAGATCACTTGCACTCTCAGCCTGATGGCCTACCGTAGCGATCAGCATTTTATAACCGGCAGTGCGAATGGTGGATTCAATACTGGAGAGCAGTGGAGGCATAAAAAGGGACGAGAGATCGTTGACCGCAAACCCCACGGTATTGGTTTGCTGACTCACTAATCCTCGAGCCGAAGCTTGTGGAATGTAATTGAGGTCTGCAACGGCTTCTTCCACACGGGCTATGGTCTCTGGTGAGGCGTAGCCCCGGTTGTTCAGTACGCGGCTAACGGTCGACTTGGAGACGCCGGCTTCCCGCGCGACATCGTGAATGGTGGGCCTTTTTAGATGATTAGAAGATGATCCCATAGACTTATCCCTCGACTATGAAAACGTAAGTACGGGAACGTTCCCGGAAACGTTCCCATATATTGTAAGATATTTTCGTTTGTTTGTCAAGACCCAATTTCTGGTGATTACCCACATCTCACCGTAGAGACGCAGAGAACGAAGAGAGGGGGGAATGCGGCTAGCGCGGCCTGATCCGGCCTTTGGCGGGCGAGGCTATCTCGGCCAACGAGTTCCACGGCCTGGACAACCTGCTTAAATGTGGCCACAGCGAGGACATTTGTGCGGAACGTAGCAGACGGAGGCTTTGATGCGCTCGCGCCATTTGAGGTACTGGAAGGTGTGGGCCGGTCCAACCGCCGCTTGGCAGGCATACGCCCACCGGGCGGTTTGTCGATCTCATCGATCGGCTGCCGATCGGACGTTCATTCGGGGTTGCTTGGCTATTCGCGCAGAGGACTATAGGCCCCTATTCAACCGTCAATTGGGTCGATTGCAGCGTGACAGAGTCGGGACCGACCATCAGCTCAAAGACGCCGGGTTCTACCGTCTCCTTCATGGCACTATCGTAGCACGCGAGCTGGTCGTATCCGATTGGCAGCTCCACCGTACGCTGCTCGCCGGGATCGAGATGAACGCGCGTGAAGCCCGCAAGCGCCTTGGGAGGGCGCGTCACGCTACAGACTAGATCGCGCAGATAGAGCTGAACCACGTCACAACCGGCCCGCTTCCCGGTGTTGGCTACATCGACCCCAACAACCGCGCGCCCGCCACGCTTGATCCTGGGCGGTGTCACGCGCAGATTCGAGTACGTGAACCGCGTGTAGCTGAGCCCATATCCAAATGGGAAGAGCGGCGCGCGGTCCGACATGAGGTATCTGGCGTCCGGCGGCATCTTGGCATTGTAATACGCCGGCAGATGTCCGACCGATTTGGGAAACGAAAAGGGCAGCTTGCCGCTCGGATTCACGTCGCCGAACAACACATCGGCCACAGCAGCGCCTGTCTGTTCGCCCAAGTACCAACATTCGAGGAGCGCCGCAGCCGTTTCCGCGACTGTACTCAGCGCCAATGGACGCCCGTTGACCAGGCACACAACCATAGGCGTCCCGGTCGCGCCGATAGCCTCTACGAGCTCGTTTTGGCGGCCCAGCAATTCGAGACTACATCGGTGCCCGATAAATTCACCGCAGGTCACGGGCGTTTCGCCGACGACGACAATGGCGACGTCGCACTGCTTCGCGACCTCCACGGCCTCCTGGATCATGGCCGCGTCCCGTTTGGGCTCGTTCAGCCTGATCCGTTTGCCTACCATCGGCTCCGGGAGCCAGTAGCCGCTACCCAGATGGATCTTGCACCCCTCCGCGTGATAGACCTCAATGCAATCTTTGACTTTGTCCCTAATTCCCTCGAGCATAGAGATGCCGTGCGGTTTCTCAACGGAATAACCGCCGACCTGCAACACACCCGAGTTGGGCCCAATCACGGCCAGCCGTTTGATCTTGCGCCTATCCAACGGCAGCAGGTCTCCCTTGTTCTTTAGCAACACGATCGACTTGTGCGCCACATCCAACGCCAATGCGCGATGCTCAGCACAACGGTTGACCCGCTTCGCCTTGGGGGGATCGGCAAAGGGGTTCTCAAAGAGGCCCAACAGGAATTTCACGCGCAGAATTCGTCTGACAGCCTGGTCCAGGACACGCAATGGGACACGTCCGGATTGCACGAGTTCCTCCAGCGCGGGGAAACAGTGCGGCTCCGGCAGTTCCATGTCCACGCCGGCGAGCAGCGCCTGGCGCCCCGCATCACTCGGCGTGGCTGCGATGCGATGATTTGCATGGAGCTGCTCGATACCGCCATAGTCGGAGGCCACGTAGCCTTTGAATCCCCATTCCCCGCGCAGCACATCCGTGAGCAACCAGGCGTTCGCATGGGAGGGCACGCCGTCGATTTCGTTGTAGGACGGCATCACACTCAGCGCGCCGGCTTGGGTTATGGCCGCGCGAAATGGGGGTAGATAGACTTCGCGTAACTGTCGTTCTCCGCTCGGTGGCGGCGCCTTGTTCAGGCCGCCCAACGGTTCGCCGTAGGCCGCAAAATGCTTAACTGTGGCCACGATATGCTCGTCGCCGATGGACTGACCATGCCCCTGCAACCCGCGTACCGCGGCCACGGCAAATCGGGATACAAGATAGGGATCCTCACCGTAGGACTCCTCAATACGACCGAATCGCGGTTCTCGGCATACATCAATCATGGGCGTGTTCGCTTGCGTTCCGCCGCGCGTCCGTGTCTCAAGCGCAATGGCGTTGAACACGCTGCCCACCAGTTCCGGATCCCACGTGCTGGCCATTCCCGCAGATTGCGGAAAGATCGTCGCACCGCGTGCCCACAAGCCGTGTAGGCATTCCTCATGGATAATCGCGGGAATATCGAGACGCGACTTTTCGATCACATACGCCTGCAGTCTGTTTACGATGTGGGCGCTTTCTTCGGCAGTCCGTTCCAAAACTTGGTTCGGCTTTCCGAGCTGCCCGATGCCGTGCCGCAAGCGCGTATGCAACCTCCGTTTCCGAACACGCCCCTCGTCATCCACCATATCCGGATTCACGTGAACGCACAGTGTCTGCGCGACCTTCTCCTCAAGGGTCATGCGTTGCAATAAATCGTCAATGCGCACTTCAACCGCACACTCTGGATCCTTGTACATAATTCACCTCCCATAGGTCAGAAAGAAACCCTACGCCATCCCAACGCAAAAGGTCGAGATCACTGTCTACCGACGTTGCGCCTGGGCACTGCGGCGACAACGGGCATCGAATGGTTCGTCCATGCCTCCGAAAAACAGGCTTTGTCTGAATCACTCGTTTATGCTTGTTTCTAGCAAGCGCCGCAGAGGGGTAAACATGCTCAGCGAGCGTAAGCACAGACGTGCAGTCAGTCTTCCACAGCGCTCATCACGTATTCGACTGTCGCTTCGGGATGGTTCAGAAACAGGTTGACACTTTTTTCTCGTTGTCCCAGGCCCGGCGGTTCCCACGGCCGTTGGGTCAAAAGAAAAACCGCGGGCCACTGGGCGTAACACGCCTTAGCGAAGTCGCCCTTTGGCGACTGAGTCCTAACCGGCGAAGGCCGGTTTCGTAAATGTAGCCGCGAATTTATTCGCCAGGCCTCTGTTTTTTAAAGATATTGAATTTCTACGCAAAACAAAAGTGTAAACCGATTTCCACTACCTCTTGAACCATCCCGTCGCTTCATCTGTTATCAGGACATCGAGGAGTCCGCCGCTCAAGGCAGCCAAGATCATTTCGCGTTTGGCGGTTCCGCCGGCTACGCCAATGACCGAACGAATAGCGCGCAGTTGAGATAACGTCAAGCCGATAATCCGTTCGTTCATCTCCACATCCACGGGCTGACCGGACGCTGTCACGAACCGCAATGCGATATCTCCCACAGCACCAGCGGCCTCCAGGCGCGCTAGATCCTGCTGCGTGACGATATTGCCATCCCGCAGGAGCACGGAACCGGGGCGCGGGACCCCCAGGCCAACGAGGACTACGTCCGACCGTGCGGTGAGGGCCAGGGTCTCGGAGATTTGCTTATCGGATTTCAGCGCTTCGGCTGCCGCCTGGTTGGAAACGATGCCCGGCGCCGGTAGCAGACGCAGGTCCGCGCTCAGTTTTTGAGCCATACGCCGCGCCAATTCTGTCGAATGCTCAAGGACATCCACCAGACCCAGGCCACCATTGATCTGCACGATAGTCACGTCGGGCCGGGATTGAGAGGACAGCGCGTCTACCAAGGCCGACATGGTCCGTCCCCAGGTCAACCCAACCACGGCGTGCTCCGGCAGCCTGCGGAGGAAACAATCGGCCGCCGCCGGTCCCAGATCGCGTGCGACCTCCCCCAGCTGATCGAGATCGCGCACAGTGACGACGATGGCCTCGTCGAGGTCCCACCGCTGCTCCAGCGCACGCTCCAGTTTAGGTTGCCCGCTAGGCGGTGGCACCACGCTGATGGTCACCACCTTTTCCTCCCGCGCTTGCTTCAACAACCGGGAGACCTTGGGGCGGGACAGCCCAAATCGATCCGCAATTTGCTGTTGGGTCAGACCGTCGGTGTAGTAAGCTTGGGCAATCTTGTACAACAGCCGATGCTCTTCCTGAGTAATCGCCATCGCTTGTCCTCATTTGATTTACAATAAACTCGCCCGGTGTAGAGCACGCCAGAGCTTCGCCCTGGCGCGCTCTATACCGACCTCGGTTCCGTGGTGGTGGCCTTCACCACACCACCACGGGCGGGGGCTGCTCCCGCCCCCCTGCACCCCCAGGGCCTAACCCCGCCCAAAGGACGGGGCTTCCACTTCGACGCCGTAGGGCGTCCACTCGCGGGCGGCGGTCACCGCGCCTTGGACGTCCGTGGCTTGGCGCACGGCCCACGCCTTCGGCTTTGGGCTTGGCCTAGCGCGTCGGGGAGGTGGTAGGTCCACGCATCGTCCGCGAACTGGCCCAGCGTCTCGTG
>JAAAOZ010000099.1 GCA_009908585.1 Chloroflexota bacterium | reverse complement strand
CGCGCCTCCGTGACGACGTGCGCGCCGTCGCGCAGCAGGCGGTTGCATCCCGCCGACGCGGGACTCAGGATGCTGCCCGGTACCGCGAAGACATCTCGGCCCTGATCGGCCGCGAAATCCGCCGTGATCAACGCGCCGCTGCGCAGCCCGGCCTCGATCACGATGACGCCCAAGCTCAGGCCGCTGATGATGCGATTGCGCGGGGGAAAGTTGGAGCCTTCGGGCGGGGTGCCCAGGGGATAGTCACTGACCAGCGCGCCGTTTTCGGCGATGCGCCGGGCGAGTTGCTTATGCTCCGGCGGATAGACACGATCCACGCCGCAACCGAAGACGGCAATGGTACGCCCGCCGGCTTCCAGCGCGGCCTTGTGCGCGATGCCATCGATGCCGCGCGCCATCCCACTGACGATGGTCACGCCGTTGTGGGCCAGATCGGTGGCCAGGCGATGGGCCACCTCACGGCCATAGACCGTCGCCTTGCGGGTGCCGACGATGGCCACGGCCCATTCATCGACGGGCGTGATTTCGCCGCGAATGAATAACACGGGCGGCGCATCCAAGAGCTGTGAGAGCAAGGGCGGGTAATCGGAGCTTTTCCACGTGGAGAGCTGCACGTTGGCTTTTTGGATGCGGGCCATCACCTGATCCAAATCGACTTGACGGCGCGCCTTCAGCAGATTGCGGAGCGAGCGCTTGTCCAGATCGGCCTCGCGCAAGGCGTGCTCCGGCGCCTCCCACGCGCTCCTCACATTGCCGAAGATCTCCAGCAGCCCGCGCAACCTTCGCGGCCCAATCCCGCGCACCAGATTAAAGCCCACCCAATATCGCAGATGATCCATACAGCCGCCTCACATAGAGAAAGCAGGGGGGCTGGATAGCCTCCCCTGTTGAATTTACATCATTGAATTGCACAACTAAGGATCAAGATTAAGAATTAAGGACTGAGACAAATCCAAGCGACGAGTAGTCTCTTTAGGTGATCATCAACCTCAATCGAGGAGACCGGGCATGGGGATGATCACCATGCGCATCGCGTCGAAATCGATCTCGCGTACGGCGTCCTCGATGGCGGGGATGAGAATCTCGCCGCGCGGGCCATGCACGACGAAGACGTCGTTCGCGCCCGGCGGCGCCAGCACTTCCACAACCTCGCCCAACGCCTCGCCGTCTTCGGTCTCCACCTGCATGCCGACGACCTGGAAGTGATAGTACTCCTCCTCTTCCAGGGGGACGGCATCCTCCATCGCGACGTAGACGGTTTGGTCGCGAAACGTCTCGGCGGCATCACGATCCTCAAGGCCTGCTAACTTGAGCAAGATCCGATTCTTGTGGAAGCGAACCTTCTCAATCGCCATTCGACGATAGGTCGGCCCCAGGTAGACGTGCGAGATTTCGGCTAAATGCTCGGGGAAATCGGTGAAGACCTGCACCCGCAATTCCCCCCGGATGCCGTGAGGGCGCAGCACTCGCCCGACCGCCAAATAACGAGGCTCAGGTTGCTGGGTCAGCATGCCTGAGCCTCGTTACGAGATAACAAATGGCCGTTTGGGCCACGGCTACACAATCTCCAGCGTAACCTTCTTCCCCATCTTCGCGCCTAAGACGCGAGCCAGGGAACGCATCGCATTGATCGTTCGACCTCCGCGGCCGATCATCCGCCCCATGTCCTCAGATGCAACGCGCAACTCGAGGACCAATGAGGTTTCCCCCTCAATCTCGGAAAGCTCAACTGCGTCTGGCTCATCCGCGAGCGCTTTGACGATGTACTCTACAAGATCCTTGACCGCTGTCATTGTGATTCCTCCTTAAAGGTGTAATTGGGATAGAGAAAGAAATGGACAAGCAATCGAACTGAACAACCAAGGAAGTTCCAGAATCTTAAATCTCCCAAACCTGATACTTTTCCTCAAAAAACCGCTAAAAAACGATCACATTTAAGAAATTTATTTTCTCGGAACGACCTAAGCTTCCGTTTCTTCCGTTGCAGCTTCGACATCAGCTTCAGCTTCAGTTTCGGCTTCTTCTGCTTCCTCGTCATCCGCAGTCTCGGTCTCGGCCTCAGCTTCGACGTTCTCCTCGCCCGCAGATTCAACGTCTGATGCCTCTTCTGACGTCTCCTCTTCCGGCGCCTCTTCAGACGCCGATTCCTCCACGACATCCTCTTCCTCCGGCGCTTCAGCTTCCTCGCCCTCTTCCGCGACGACTGCCGCGGCAGCAACCTCTTCCGCTTCGACTTCTGGCGTTTCGGCCTCTGGCGCCTCTTCGGCTTCCTCGGCCTCTTCCGCTTCGGTCTCAGCTTCTTCGACCAGCGTCTCGATGGATTCACCGGCCCGCATCCGCTCGAAGCGTTCCCACGTCCCGTACGTCTTGAAAATGCGACGCACCGATTCACTGGGCTGCGCTCCTACAGAAAGCCAGTAGAGCGCGCGCTCTTCTTCGTACCGCACGGTCTCCGGCTCAGTACGCGGATTATAGAAACCGATGTTCTCCACAAACTTACCGTCACGAGGTGACGTGGATTCTGCAATCACGATTCGAAAACTTGGTTGCTTTTTCTTACCAACCCGACGTAATCTTATTCTGAGCATAAGCCTCCTGTCCTATTGTCTTGGTATGAGAATGGATATTAGTATTAGTTGATGAGTTCTCAGTTTTTATTCTGGGAAACTCTTAAAAGAAACGCGATAAGTTACCCAAACCACGCATCTTACCTTGATTTAACTGCTTCATCATGCGCTTCATCTGACGATGTTGCGAAAGCAGTTGGTTGATCTCTTGCACGGTCGTTCCGCTCCCCTGAGCGACACGGCGCTTCCGGCTGCCATTGAGGATTCGGGGCCGCCGGCGCTCCTCCGGCGTCATCGAGAGGATCATCGCCTCGACGCGCGTGAGTTGGTCCTCGGTCTGCGCGCGATCAATATCGACGCCGCGCAACATCTTGCCCGCGCCGGGGATCATTCCCAACAACTCATCGAGCGGGCCCATCTTACGCACTTGGCGCAACTGCTCCAAGAAATCTTCTAGATCAAAATCGCCCTTGCGGAGCTTGCGCTCCATCTCCTCGGCCTGTTGTTGATCGAAGGCCGTCTCCGCCTTCTCGATCAGCGACATCACGTCGCCCATGCCCAAGATTCGAGAGGCCAGGCGATCAGGATGGAAAAGCTCCAGATCCTTCGGTTTCTCGCCGACGCCCATATATTTGATGGGCACGCCGGTCACAGCGCGCATGCTGATCGCAGCGCCGCCGCGCGCATCGCCATCGACCTTGGTCAGGATCAAGCCGGTCAGGCCCACGCGCTCGTGGAATCCGCCCGCGATGTTGACCGCTTCCTGGCCCGTCATCGCGTCGGCGACCAGGAGCACCTCGACAGGATCAACGCGCTCCCGAACGGCGATCAACTCCGCCATCATCTCGTCATCGATTTGCAGGCGCCCGGCGGTGTCCAACAGGATCACGTCCGAGCCGAGGCTGCGCGCCTCTTCCAAGCTCCGTTCACAGATATCCGGCGGCTTCGCGCCGTTCGGCTCGCTGTAGACGGGAATGTTGAGCTGACGCCCCAACGTCTCGAGCTGCTCGATAGCGGCCGGGCGATAAATATCGGCGGCCACCATCAGCGGGAAATGCCCCTTAGATCGCAAATGGAGGGCCAACTTGGCGGCGGTGGTCGTCTTACCCGACCCCTGCAAGCCCACCAGCATAATCACGTAGGGCGCGCTGCCCTTCAATTCCAAGCGCCCCGGCTCGCCCAAGGTCTCCACCAACTCATCGTGGACAATCTTGACGACCTGCTGCGATGGATTCAGCGCGCGCGAGACCTCTTCACCGACAGCCTGCTCGCGAACGCGTCCCACAAAGTCCTTGACGACCTTGTAGTTGACGTCCGCTTCTAACAGCGCGAGTCGAATCTCGCGCATCACGGCTTTTACATCCTGCTCGCGCAGGACGCCGTGCTTGCCTAGGCGATCAAAAATATCTTGTAACTTGTCACTTAATGATTCAAACATCTACATCCTTTTGTTCCCTCATGCACACGACTGAGTACATTCTAATGGATATTGAAAAATCGTCAAGAGTGAGGCGCCGTTCAAATTGACGCTCCCCTTGTCAAATCCACAGAGCAAGGCATAATAACGCTATCTATAAGGAACAGACGTATCGGCCCGAAGGCTAGCGTCGGACGGTCGGTATTTCGGAAAAGATGCAAATAGCGTTGGACAATGAAATGAGGTGGCTATGACAACAACAAATCGCACGCCCGTGCGCTTGATTCGCACTATGATCATCAAAGATCGGGAGCGGCGCCGAAAGAAGAGCCGCACCGGGGTCAACTTGATCCTGCGGATTGTGGGCGTCGTCACACTGGTGATGTTTATCGCGGTGACCATTCTCGTCGGTGTGGGGGTCGGCACGGCGGCCGGCGCGTACTCGCTCATCACGGAGAACCTTCCCACCCCAGAGGATGTGGCGACGAAGAGTGTGGAGACTTTCGAGACGACCAAGATCTACGCCTGGGGCGAGGATACCAACGGCGATGGCCAACAAGAGATGGAGTTGATCTACGAGGTCATCGATCCGAACGCGGGCGACCGCAACTGGGTCTCGCTCTCTTCGATGCCGGAGTACGTCGTCTGCGGAACCATCGCGATGGAGGATAAGCGCTTCTGGGAGAACCCCGGATTCGATATCCAAGGCATCACGCGCGCGTTCATCAGCAACTTGCAGGGCGAAAGCATCCAGGGTGGCTCGTCGATCACGCAGCAGGTCGTCAAGAACTCGGTGATCCCACTGGAAGAGCGATTTGAGAAGAGCTACGCGCGGAAGATTAAAGAGGTCCTGATCTCCGTCGAGCTGACACGCATCTACGAGAAGGAAGAGATCTTGGAATGGTATATCAACACCAACCTCTACGGGAACCTCGCCTACGGCATCGACGCGGCCGCGCGCGTCTACTTCGACAAATCGGTAGAGGAGTTGTCGCTCTCCGAGGCCGCGACGCTGATCGCAATTCCCCAATATCCGCGCCTCAATCCCTTCGATGCGCCGGAAGATGCGCGCGACCGCAAGGAGATTGTGCTCCAGCGGATGGTCGAGGAGGGCTGCATCACCAGCGCCCAGGCCGAGCAAGCTGAAAGTGAGCCGTGGGATCTGGCCGAGTCCTCGCAGCGCTTCGACATCAGGGCGCCACACTTCTCGATGTATGTGCGCAACGAATTGGAAGAGATGTTCGGCCCGCAGATGGTGGCAGGCGGCGGGCTGCGCGTCTACACGACGTTGGATCTGGAATTGAATCGCCAGGCCGAGTGCGCCACGCAAACCTACCTCCGCATCCTCGCCGGCGGAAATCCGGCAGCGGTGATCCCGGAGGAGGTCGCTAACGGGTGCGAGGCCGCGCAGTACATCCCCGATGTGCCCACCAATCGCATCGGCAACGATTACAACGTCAAAAATGCGGCGGTGATGGTCCTGCGACCCACGACGGGCGAGATTTTGGCTATGGTCGGCAGCGCGGACTACTGGAACGAGGAAATCGACGGGAAGTTCAACTACGCGGTGGACGGCTTACGTCAGCCCGGCTCATCGTTCAAACCCTTCACTTACGTGACACTGCTCTCGCAGGGCTACAACGCCGGCCAGATGTTCTTGGACGTGCGCCAAGCCTTCGAGCAGGGGCCGGGAATGGCGCCCTACGTGCCGGAGAACTACACCCGCAAATATCACGGCCCGGTCACGCTGCGCAGCGCGCTGGCGCGGTCACTCAACATCCCCGCCGTGGAAGCGATGTCCATGGCCGGCATCGATGATGTGATTCGCACGGCGCACAGTATGGGCATCAACACAATCGATCGTGGCCTGCACGAGTACGGCCTGAGCCTGTCGCTGGGCAGCGGCGAGGTCTATCCCATCGATATGGCCTACGCTTTCAGCGTCTTCGCCAACAACGGCGTGATGCAAGGCAAACCGATCTCCGAGGATGCGCAGCGGCCCGGATTCCGCGAACTGGACCCGGTTGCCATTCTGCGCGTCGAGGATCGCAATGGCAATGTCCTCTACCAATATGACCAGCCCGAATCGCAGCGCATTTTGGATGAGCGCCTCGCTTATCTGATCACCAACATCCTCTCCGACCGCCAGGCGCGGCTACCGGCTTTCGGTCGCCCCAACGCGCTGGAGTTGGCGAACGAGCGTCCGGCCGCCGCGAAGACCGGCACGACGAATAATTTCTCCGATAACTGGACGGTGGGATTCACGCCGCAGTACGTCACGGCGGTGTGGATGGGCAACAAGGACCCCGACGATTATATGATCAACACACCGGGGGCGCGGGGCGCCTCCTACATCTGGCACGCGGTGATGGAATACGCGCACTTAGATGCCCCCATCGTCAACTTCGAGCGACCGGAGGGGCTGGAGGAAGTGGCAGTCTGTACCAAATCCGGCAAATTACCCAATGGCAATTGCCCCGTCCGCACGGAGTTGATGATCCCCGGCACCGAGCCGACAGAAAAGGACACTCTCCACCAGGTCTTCCTGGTCAATCGCGAGACGGGTAAGCTGGCGACGATCTACACCCCGCCGGATCTGGTGGAGGAGAAGGTCTACATGGTGCTCCCGCCGGAAGCGGAGGATTGGCTCCAGAGCCTGCCGGAGGATCAGCGGCCTTCGATCCCGCCCACCGAGTACGACACGATCTACGGCCCCAACCAATCTCAGGCCGAGGTGTCAATCACCTCACCGGTGGCCTACTCCTACATCAAGGGCGTCGTGCCGATCCAGGGCAACGCGCGCGGCGGGAACTTCGCCTTCTACCGCCTCGTCTTCGGGCGCGGCCTCAATCCCACCGAGTGGGTGCAGATCGGGCCGGATCACGGCAATCAGGTGGAGAACAATCTGCTGGAGAACTTCGATACCAGCGCCCTGGAGAGCGGGCTGTACACGCTGCAACTTCAGGTCGTGGGGCACGATCAGCAGGTTCGCCAGGCGACGATCCAGGTGACGGTGGACAATGAGCCGCCCAAAGTCGATTTGACCTATCCGACGGAAGGCTCCGAGTACGAATACGGATTCGACGAGTGGGTCAACATCAACGCCGAGGTACAGGACAAATATGCCACCGACCGCGTGGAGTTCTACAAGGGCGATGAAGAGGAGCCATTTGATGTGCGAACCGTGGCGCCCTACAATATCAACTGGACGCTAGGGGCGCCCGGCGCCTACTCCTTCCGCGTCATCGCCTACGATGCGGCGGGCAATCAGGCCGAAGCCGGCCCGGTGCAGATCCACGTGGTGCCGAAGAGCAATCCGTGACGGTCAGGAGGCAGGCGTAGGTCGGAATGGTATTCCGACCCTTGGCAAAGGGCAATAAACTGGGAGCAGCGATGATGCTGCTCCCAGTCGCTTTACATCCTAGTAACGCAGCGGAGGCCCTATCGCGGCTTGGGGATTTTGGCAACCTCTGCTAAACTGTGAGTGATACGACTGGAGAAAAACCAAGGAGGAGGACAATGCAACTCAAGGGCTGGCAACGCACATCATTGATCGATTTTCCAGGGCACATCGCGACGGTACTCTTCACCGGCGGGTGTAACTTTCGTTGCCCGATGTGCCACAACGCCGATCTGGTACTGCACTCCGAGGCCCTCCCCTCTATCCCGGCAGCGCAGGTGATGGCGCATCTGGAGCAGCGCGCGGGGATGATCACGGGCGTCGTCATCACCGGCGGCGAACCGACCCTGCAACCGGATCTGGCGGATTTTATTTCCCAGCTCAAGCACAGCAACGATGGACTGGCGATCAAATTAGATACCAACGGCTATCGTCCCGATGTGCTCGCCGCGTTGATGGACGAAGGACTCGTCGATTACGTCGCGATGGACGTCAAAGCCCCGCCGGAGAAGTACGCTCAACTCGCCGGATGCGAGCGCCACCGCTTCGATGTAACGCGCATCCAGCGCAGCATCAACTTGATTCTCGAGAGCGGGCGGCCCTACGAACTCCGCACCACGGTCGTCCCTGATCTGTTGACCGCATCGGACATCGAAGCAGTGGCACGCTGGATCGACGGCGCGGAGACCTACATCTTGCAGCAATTTCGAGCCCAGGGGATCTTGGATCCCACCCTGGCGGAGATCACGCCCTATACCACCGCCGAGTTAGAAGCGATGGCCGAGCGCGCCCGGCGCTGGATCCCGACGGTCAAGCTGCGCGGGGCGTGAGGTTGCAGTATAAATCAGACTATGACCACAAGGAAGGTAACAGATGACTCGTAGACGTTGGCTGTCGGCCCTCTTGATCAGCATCGTTGTGATGGGCGGCCTCCTGGGGTCAACCCTCTACTACGTCAATTTGCCCGATCACCTCTCGCAGCACGAGACGATTGTGCTGGGCCAACAGCGATTGATCCCCGGCGCCCAAGCCGCGCTGCGCGTGGTCGTGCGCGACAGTCGCGACGCTGCGCCGCTCCCCAACGCCACGGTCAACGTGCTGATGCGTCCCCAGGATGGCAACCGGGCAATTCCGCTATTTGAGGGCCGAACGGACGTGGACGGCAACATCGAAGTGACGTTCACCGTGCCGGAGAACGCCGCCCCGGAGCAGATGCTCATCATCGAAACGCGCTCTGACCTCGGCTCCGACAGCCTGGAGCACCCCGTGAGGGTGCGGCGCGACTATCGCATTCACCTCACCACCGACAAGCCGCTCTATCAAGCCGGGGACGTCATCCACATCCGCGCGCTGGCGATCAGCGCCTTCGATCGCCGTCCGGCGGCGGAGCAGCCTTTGGACATCACCGTGGCCGATGCGAGAGGCAACGTCGTCTTCCGCCAGACGCTCACCACCTCGCAGTACGGCGTGGCCGCCACCGATTTCCAACTCGCGCGCGAGGTGAACGACGGGCCTTACCAATTGACCGCGACGCTGGATGAGAGGCTCGCGCGGAAGACCGTCACCGTGCTGACACCGGAGGTGTCCATAGCCTCCGAGCCGGCTGACCTCTCGACCTTCGACATCAATATGACGACCGACCGCGATTTTTACCGGCCTGGGGAGCGCGTCACGGGCGCCCTGCACGCCGACTACGCCTTCGGCAAGCCCGTCGTCAACGGCGATGTGACGATTCTGGGATCGCCAGGCCCCATGATCTCCACCACCGTCCACCTCACGGGCCAGACCGACGTCAGCGGCAACTACGATTTCGCCTTCGATCTCCCCGCCTACGCGGACACAGAAAAAGCAGAGGCCGACCAACATCAATTCCACATCGAAGCCCAGGTCGTGGATGCGCCTCAGCACGCGGAGACCCAACGGCTCTCCCTGCCGATCTCGGCGCAGGGGCTGAACATCGAGGCCGTGCCGGAAGGGGGCCAACTCCATCCCGGCGTCGAGAACATTCTCTACGTGCTGACCCAGCGCCCCGATGGCACGCCCGTCAAGGCCAACTTGACCGTGCGCATCGCCGCCACCGAGGAGATGTTCACGGTGCAGACCGGCCCCTATGGCCTGGCCGAGGTGCACTTCACGCCGCAAGCGCCGTCTCTCCGCCTGGACATCGAGGCCCGCGCGCCCGACGGCGCGACGGCCCAGCGCGCGTTCGATTTCGCAGGCGCGGCAGCGGAAGAGAGCGTGCTACTCCGCCCCGACGCGCCGCTCTATCGCGTAGGCGATACGATGCGCCTGACGATCCTCACCTCCGAGCCGGCGGGCGCCATCTACCTCGACATCAACCGCACCGGGCAAACGGTGCAGAGTCGCACAGTCCCGGTCGTCGATGGCCAGGCAGAGATCGTCCTCGACCTTACACCCGATCTTGGCGGGACGCTGCACCTCCACGCCTACAAGATCCTTCGCTCCGGCGAAACCGCGCGCGACACCCGCCTGGTCGTGGTCGAACCGGCCCGTGATCTCAACGTGACGCTCACATCGGGCGCCAGCGTCTATCGGCCCGGCGACACGGCGACGGTCAATGTGCAGGTCACCAATGCGGAAGGTACAGGGCTGCCGGCCGAGTTGGGCATCGCCATCGTGGATGAATCCGACTTCGCCGCGAACGAGTATGATCCCGCCATCGCCAAGCTCACCTTCCTGCTGGAAGAGGCGCTGCTCACGCCTCAATACAAACTGCGCGGCCAAGGGCTACCTGATATGATCGGGACGGAACCGGCGGATGAGCCGGCCCTGCGCGGAGCACAGGCGGGCGCCGCCACGGCCTCGCTGGCCGCCGTCGCGCCCGCGTCCTCTCCCTTCACCCTGCGCATCGACTCCCACGCCGAGGCGATGGCGCGCGTGCGAGCGCGTCAAACCGAATCTCTCGCCAGCCTAACACGGGCACTCACCGCGCTCCTTTGGCTGACGCCCTTGGTCGTCCTGGCCGTGAACGGCGTCGCGATGTGGAGAACGGTCACCTCGGCCCGGCAGTTCTGGCAGCGGATGGGTCTGGCGGCCGGATCAGTGCTCGTACTTCTATTCCTACTCTCCTCGCTGCCGATGGCCCAATCCGATGACGCCGGAAGTTTCGAGCGCCTCCTCAACATCTTCGATTGGATCATCGGGCAGGGCGGCTGGCTCCGATTCCTCACGCTCGTGGGCGTGAGCGGCTTCGTCGCCGCTTCGATCTTCGCCGCGCGGGAGCAAGATCGCGTGCTCAGCCTGAGCCTGGGATTGACCCTCCTCTTCGGCTTTATCGTGGGAGATCTGCTATTCGTATCGATGCAGCTAAGCGACGGGGCGGCCTTCGCCTGGCCCACCCTGCTGGCCCTCATCGTCCTGGCCGTGGGCCTCCTGCTGCGCGCCGTGGATTTCATCCTCACCCGCCGGCTGCGGCCCGCCGTGGCCCTCAGCGCGGTGGCGATCTTCCTCCTGGTGGGCGCACCGGCCCTCCTCCACTACAGCAGCGATGTGTGGCAGCGCGACGGCGAGAGCGAGCCCCAATCCGAGGCAACATCCCCCACGGCTGACGCTGCGGAGAGCAAAGCGCTGCCAAGTCTGGGCCAATCTCCCGCAGAGACGGACGAGGAGGAGACGCCGCGCCTGCCGCCCATGGCCGACACGCTGCTCTGGCTGCCGAACGCCGTCACGGATGAGAACGGCGCCTTGCAGGTGGAATTCCCCGTCGCCGATAGCATCACCACCTGGCGCGTGTCGGCGCTCGCCTCCGCCCAGGATGGCCGCCTGGGCAGCGCGACCTCGGATCTGCGCGTCTACCAGGATTTCTTCATCCACGTGGATCTGCCGCCCGCGCTCACCGTGGGCGATCAAATCTCCGTGCCGGTTGCCATCTACAACTATCTGCCGGAACCGCAGACGTTGCAATTGGAGGTAGAACAAGCGCGTTGGTTTGAGTTGCTGGGCGCAGCGAGCCGCGAAATCGACATCGCGCCGAACGACGTGACCACCGCCTATTTCCCCATCCGCGTGTTGGATTTCGGCCTCCAGCCCTTCCAGGTCACGGGATGGGGCAGCGCGATGTCCGACGCGCTCAGGAAAGAGGTGCGCGTCGTCCCCAACGGCAAGGAGCAGCGCCTGACGCGCGCCGGCCTTGTGACGAATGCTTCGGCGCTAAGCGAGACGCTGACGCTGCCCGACACCGCCATCCCCGGCACGCAGGCGCTGACGGTCAAGCTCATCCCCGGCGTCGTCAGCCAACTCGTCGAGAGCTTGGATGCGCTGCAACGCCTGCCCACCGCCGCCTTCGAGCCGACCGCCTCGGCCACCTACCCCAGCGCGCTGCTGCTGGACCACCTCCAGGCGATGGGCCAGACCGCACCGGAGGCGCAGATGCGGGCGGAGGCGC
>JAAAOZ010000362.1 GCA_009908585.1 Chloroflexota bacterium | reverse complement strand
GACGCTGAAGGACGGTGAGTTAACGCTGCGCGCCAAGAGCCGAGGTCGAGACGCGGCCAAGCAGGAGTTAGTCGCGCTCGCTCAGCC
The DNA here is from genome assembly GCA_009908585.1 of Chloroflexota bacterium. GTDB lineage: Bacteria > Chloroflexota > Anaerolineae > B4-G1 > SLSP01 > JAAAOZ01. Next base: position 11,844 of record JAAAOZ010000362.1, on the reverse strand, counting down.
TCACACCCCGATCCAGGCCGTGCAGGTCGCCCACGTGGCGTGCGAGGACGAGGCTCAGCAGTTAGCGAAGGCCCTCGCCCCCCAGTTCGGTGTGGCGCAGGGATCGATTCCCATCGTGGAGACGGGGATGGCGCTGGCGACGCACGGCGGGCCGGGCACGCTGGGCTTCGCCGTCATCGAACAGGCAAGATAGGGAGAATTCACCCAACCCTTGCGAAGGTTGCACCTGGACTTTGATCTCAAGATATATTATCTAGCAGAGGACGACTTTGTTTGAAAGGCTCATGCCTAACCTTCGCAAGGTCAAGAAAATTTTCCACCTAACCCTTACGAAGGTTGCGCGGGGGTTTTGATCTCAAGATGTGTTGTCTATTAGAGGATAACTGAGTTTACAAGGCGCTCGTTTAACCTTCGCAAGGGTACCCCAGAAGATTATTTTGGTTTGCCGAAGTCGGCGATGAAGTAGTAGCCGTGCCCGTTGCCGGGCATCACGCCGATGCCCACCTCGGTGAGCCAGGTGCTGAGCAGTGTGCGGCGGTGCGGATCGTTCGGCGGCGCCTCGTCCATCCAGGCGAAGACGGCTTTGGCCGGCGTCCGGTGCCAGGCCCAGCACTCCGACCAGCGAGCGGGATCGTAGCCGGCGCGGATGATGCGCTCCTTCATCGTGGAACCGTCCGAGCCGGTGTGCCCGCACCACCCGCGCTGATAGCAATCCTCGGCGTGGAGTTGCGCGGCCCGCGCCAGCGTGGCGTTGTACGAAAGCGGCGCGAGGCCGTGCGCCGCGCGCTCCGCGTTGATCAGTCGGAAGGTCTCGGCGGCGAGCGCGGCTATATCCCCCGGCGGAGGCTGCACGGGCGCTTCGGTCGGAGCGGGGGCCGGCGCAGTCGGCGTCGGTGTGGAGGCGCCCTCCTCTTCTCCGGCAGATGGCAACTCGGTAGTAACCGTTGGCGCAAGTGTGGGCGCGAGCGTCGGCACGGGGGTGGCGGTCGGCGGCGGCAGCGGCGTGGGCGTGGGGGCGCGCTCGGCGGCGACGGTCTCTTTCGGCGCGTCCAAGGGCAGGACCAAGGATTCTCCCACCGCCAGGAAATCGGCGTCGGTGAGGCCATTCACGCCCTGGAGCGCGCCGACGGCTACGCCATAGCGCGCCGCGATCTCGCTCAGCGTCTCGCCCTCCCCCACCTCGTGCACGATCCAGAAGGGCGACGCGCCCTCCCAGCCCACCGTCGGCGGGATCAACAGCGTCCACCCCGCCTGCACGGTCGTGCCCTCCCCCAGATCGTTCTGGAGTTGGATGGCGGCTATCGGCACGTCGTAGGCCAGCGCCAGGCCCAGCAGCGTCTCGCCCGGCTGGACGGTGTGCTCGCGCACGACCGCCTCCGGCGGCGCCTCTGGCGCCGCGGTCTCGGGCGATGGGACTGAGGGGGTCGTCTCGTCGGTTGATGCGGACGATTCGAATGGATCGGGGGTCACCGTCGGCAGCGTAGCTTGCATCTCAGACGCAACGGTCGCAGTCGGCGCGGCGATAACTTCGCCCACCCCCTCCGCCGGCATTGCATCGGGCGCGGGCGGCGCGCACGCGACCCATCCCCACACGAACATCCATATCCCAAAAATCATAGACAATTTTCTCATTATCTAAACCTCGAAATAACAAACCCACAACGCAAAGGTAGGTCGGAATGATATTCCGACCAGGCGGATTACCAATCCACCCTACGACAATATCCCAATGAGTTCCTACAATTTCACACAAGAAAAAGGAGACCTATGGCCTCATCCAAACACGTCACGATTTACACGGACGGCAGTTCGCTGGGCAATCCCGGCCCGGGCGGCTACGGCGCCGTCCTGCTCTATCAGGGACATCGCAAGGAGCTTTCCGGCGGGTTTCGGCGGACGACGAACAATCGCATGGAGCTGCTGGCCGCCATCGAAGGGCTGCGCGCCCTGCGCGAATCGTGCCGCGTCACATTGTACACCGATTCCAACTATCTCGTCAATGGCATCACCAAGGGATGGGCCGAGCGGTGGCGTTCCAAGGGCTGGATGCGAAACAAGCGGGAGCGGGCGCTCAACGCGGATCTGTGGGCGGAGCTGTTGGAGTTGTGCGAGACCCACGACGTGGCGTTTGTCTGGGTCAAGGCGCACGCGGGGAATGAGGAAAATGAGCGGTGCGACACGCTGGCGAAGGAGGCGGCGCAGGCCGATGATCTCGCGGCGGATGTGAATTACGAGCAGGAGACGATGCATCCGCGCTCGCAAGCGTAAGCAGGCGCAGCGATGAAAGGGGCAGTCTACGCCTACGGAGCGCAGTTTGCAGTGTATACAGCTTCCAACTGGCTCACGTGTTCCTCCAGTTTAACCGGAGGGCGCACGCCAGCCTGCAACCGGCTCCGGAGATCTGGCTCGTCTATCAGCCGCTGAAGCGCTCGGCGCCAGGCGGCCACGTCGCCTGGGGGGAGGAGTAAGCCATCCACGCCATCACGAACCCGGTCGGGCAAAGGCCCCAGGCGCGATGCGAGCACGGGTAATCCAGCCGCGAACGCCTCTGAAACGATGAAGGAGAAGGTCTCGTACCACAACGTGGGCACCGTCACCACATTCACCTGGGCCAATGTATCCCATACCGCCTCACGGGAAAGGCGACCTAAGAAACGGATGTTCGGCGTCGCGAGTTCACGCAGGCGGGCGACGTAATCGGGATTGACGGATTCATCGCCAGCGATCCACAGCTCGGCATCGCCCCGGACGCCGCTAAATGCCTCCACGAGCGCGTGGACGCCTTTCTGTGGGGAGAGTCCACCGATGTAGGCGAAACGCTTCGATCTGTCGCTCGTTGACGTTTTATGCGGGAGTTGTTTTGGCAAGGATAATCCATGGGATATCACGCGCACTAATTTTGACGACCCACCATGCTTCGTGTACCAATCAGCCACGAATTGTGTCGGCGCGATGATTTGCTCCGCCCCGTCCAATATTCGACGCATCAGCATATTTCGCCAGGCAAATAATACAACAAGCGGCAGCCGAGCAGGGAGTAATTCTCTCTTGCTTATTCTGGCGAGGGCGCATCGAGCGCAATTCCAGTAACCGCGCGGGCCTTCACAAATTGTCTGATCGTAATTGGTGAGGAGTTGGGCATTCGCACAGATCCACCAATAATCGTGTAGGGTGATCAAATAAGGGATCCCTTGACGCCTCAATTCCGTCACCAGCTGAATGGGCAATCCCATCAGATGTTGAATATGGACCAGGTCAGGCTCAAATTCCTGGAGGGTCTGTTGCCAGATAAGGCTCATAGATGGGTCGCGGAACGTGTTGAAGAAACGTTGAGTAGGAGAGGCAATGCCCGCCCAGGCGGCCCAGACACGCACGCCCTCGTCAGACCGTCCTTCCCGCCCTATCCCCTCGGCGCTCCGGCGATAGAAAATCGCGACCTGATGCCCGCGTCGCGCCTGGACCTCGGTCAGCCAGCGGGTGTACAACTCGACGCCGCCTATGTTTTCGGGCGGGTATTGATGCACAAGATGCAATATACGCAAGCGCCACTCCTTTAGCTTCAGCTGAATTCATCGTCTGATACCCAAAACCCGTTGGAAACGGGTTGTAGAGGCTGTTTTAGTGTGATTCTGGTTGGCTTGCCAGCTTGTGCCAACTTCGCACTTCCCAGCATCAGCCATCGGTTTCAACCGTTGGCGACGAAATATTTCACCGTAACCGTTTAGTCTTGTGAGGTGCAACGCACTTTTAGGCTTGTCGCCGCGCATATACTGCAAGAGGTCCGCCGTCCCTTCAGTTCAAGTGCGTTGCACCTTAGTCTGCTTAGAAAACTAAACAGATACATTTCACCTAAAAATCGACAAGAGCCAATAACCATTCAGACGTCATGAAATTTGAAGCAGATCGACTGGGAAAATCGCTTTCGGTGCCCTGGGGCGTGCTCAACCAGGGTCAAGGCAAACGAAGCTAGGTGTGAAATCTCGTGCATCTCCAGCCTCTGGTCCTGCTTCGTTTGCCCATCATACTTCTCTTTGACCTCGGAGGTATCCTATGTTAAAATTTTCAAACGTCAAATGAGAGAGAGCCACGTGAAAACAGAATTAGCCATCATCATACTGAACTGGAATGCAGCGGAGGACACGATGCGCTGTATCCGCGATATCCTGGCCTGGGAGCAACTGCGCCCAACGATCTGGATTGTGGACAACGCTTCGGCCAAGGATGACATCGCAGCAATAGCCCGCGCCTACCCGGAAGCACGCATCATTCGCAACGAGGTGAACCTAGGCTTCTCCGGCGGCGTCAATCGAGGCATTCAAGCCGCGCTTCAAGCCGGGGATGTGCCGATCCTATTGTTGAACAACGACGCTCTGATTGACGAAAGCAGCGTGATTCACATGCTGCACACCTTGCAAGCGAGCGATGACATCGGCTTTGTGGGACCGCTCCTGTTTGACGCTGACGAGGCTCACACCTTCATCTCGGCCGGGGCAAAGAATCCGGTTTTACATCACCAAACGCGCATCGACACGTTTCCCCGAGCGGAACAGCAGGAAGTGGCGACCATGTCGGGGACGGCCATCCTCATCCGCCCGGCGGTGTTCAAAACCGTGGGGCTGCTGGATGAAGCGTATTTCTTCAGCACAGAACTGGCCGATCTGTGCCGGCGCGCTCGACAGTCCGCCGGATACCGGTGCATCATTGACGCCCGTGCCCGCGCCTACCATCGCATCCGTCGTTCCGCCAGGTATCGAAGTGCGCTGTATCCTTACTATATCATTCGCAATCGATTCCTCTACATTCGCAAATTTTATCACGCCCTCCCCCGACTATGGTTGATCGGCTTTTGGGCAAGCTACAGCCTGGCACTGAGCGTCAAACTGTGGTTGACGGGCGAAACAGCCACCCGTCGGGCTGTGTGGCTGGGCCTGGTGGACGGCTTGCAGGGGCGCTTTGGAGGTCAGAACGAACGGGTGCTGAGATCAGATTCAGGTCGTAAAGCCAAGAATGCGAGACAATGAAGATCCTTTACCACCTGACCATCCTGCCTCCTCCCATCCCGCAGGCTGAGGCGATATCACAAGAGATTAGAGCACTGCAACGGCGCTTTGGCGGGCGAACGATTTATCTGAATCCCAATCAACACGCGCCCATCTATATTCCCCGACTATTGTTCGGGTTCCACAAGCTGATCCAGTTACGGGCTGGGGAGGCCGATACCCATATTCACCATCTCTACAACCCCGACCCCTTCCCTTTCCCGATTCTGCGGATGGTGCGGCGACCGGTGGTCTATTCACTGACCGGCGGCGTCACGCGGCGACCGAACGTCTCTTTCTTCGCCAAGTTAGCTGCCATCACCGTCACGGACGAAGCGAGCTTAGCCCGGCTTCGGGGATGGGGCCTGGGAAACGTATATCTGACCCGGCCGGGGATTGACGTCAACCGCTTTACCCACACGCCTCTGACGTTGGGATCAGAAATCCGGCTGATGGTCGGATCGGCGCCGTGGACGAGGCGCCAGTTCCGCACCAAGGGCATCGAGGCGCTGTTAGAGGCAGCGCAGCGGGAACCGCGCCTGCGCCTGGTTTTCCTGTGGCGGGGGGTGCTGGCGGAGGAGATGACAGAGCGAGTAGCGGCGAGGGGACTGCAAGCGCAGGTGACGGTGCTGAACCGGCTTGTGGACGTGAATCAGGTGTTGGCCAGGGTGCACGCCAGCATCGTCCTGGCGGACGCACCGGACCTTGTGAAAGCGTATCCTCATTCCCTGCTCGAGTCGTTAGCGGCGGGGAAGCCGGTGATCGTCAGCCGGGCGATCCCGATGGCGGCGTATGTGGAGGAGAAAGGGTGTGGCGTGGTGGTGGAAGACGTGACTTCCCAGGAGGTTCTATCGATGGTCGAACCATTGAGGAGGGAGTACGGTCAGCTGCAAGATGCCGCTCGGACGTGGGGAAAGCGGGATTTCTCAATGGAAGGGATGATTACCTCTTTTGAGAGCGTGTATAAAGAAATATCGCTAAACGAGAGGAAGGACAAATTCCACTAGAGGATTTTTATTTCTTCATCTGCCAACGAATGTACTCGCGGCCTTGTCTTATGAGTCCTGCTATTCCTCCCAAGCGCAAGGCACGCCAACTTTTAGCAACCAGATTACGTTGTCTTTTACCCACTTGGGGCCTTTGATGCACGTAATCTTTATCAGGAGCTAGATAAGGAGCCTCGCAAAAACCTACCAGCGGTTGCGTCACCTCCTCCCAACGATAACGCTCCGCTACTCGTCGGAAAGCTGGTGCATATTCAGCCCGCAAGTCAGGTTTATCCAACACAGAGATAATCGCCTGCGCCACCCCATCCGCATCACCTGGTTCCACCAGGTAGGCCAATCCCTCATCGGCCAATATGCCACTCAGCACATCCCCAGCCGTGGCGACGGTAGGTAATCCCGCCCACAGATAGTCGAGTAACCGCGTCCTGAAGGAAAAGCGCGTCTCGATGTGATCTAGGTGCAAACTGACCCCAATATCAGCTTCCAACAGATAGTTCTGTCGATCTTCATAAGGCGCCCAGTCATTGAAGAAAATATAGCGGTCGTAGAGACCTAGCTCTCTGCTAAGGGCGATCGCCTGCTCTACCGCTTCCCGCCCCCCACCTTCTGCATTAGGGCGCTTGATGCCCATAAAGAAAAGTTTCACATCATCGCGTTTCTGGAGGATAACTGCCATAGATTTTATCAACGTCAACGCATCCAGCCAACTCCAGATCCCTCCGCCCCACAGAATCACTTTATCATCGGCCGCGATGGTTTTATAGGTCCCTTTTAACACAGAGTGTGTGTGTTGCGGCGCCTCCTTGGGCAATCCAAAAGGTACCACGTCGATGAGATGACGCAAAGTGACATCTTGTTCGTAGGTATATGGATTGACACGCCCCAAGACCGAAAGCATACCCAACCAGTAGTCACGTTGTTTTTCACTGGCACATATAAAGAAATCCCCAGCTTGGAGTTGAAGTTTGAGCGCCTCCAGATTATCCTCATACGAAACCATCTTTTCAAGCAGCGGGGAATCGACGCCTTGTTGTAGCCCCTCCAACAAGAACGGGCCATACAAGTCTATCACCAAGGGCTTATTCAGTTCGATCAAAGAGGGATAAGCGGTCAAGACAATCCCTCTTGTGACAATAAGGTCACAAGCTCCGATCAAGGAGAGGAAATCCCGTTCGTTATCGCAAATGTGTATGTCGGTCGGTAAACTCTCCAGAGAACAAACCTTCTCCATCGTCACAAAGGGCGGCACGATCAGCTTCACTCGAAACTTCGCCCCTAAGACACGAGCAAATTCCCAATATCGAACGCCGGGGCCCGCCATATACGCACCAACTGCGTCATTAGGAACAAGGGCCACAATGGGCAAATGATCTCTTGTCACGCTAACTCAACCTCACGACAACACCCTCTCATACACTCTACGCCAACGAGACGTCACAATCTCCCAAGTATAGCGCCTCAAGACCTTCTCCCGCCCAGCCTGTCCCAATTGCCGTCTTAAATCTGGGAATTTCAAAAGATGTAATAATGTCTTACCCAAAGCAATTGGATTATCCATAGGCACCAAGAGGCCATCAACACCATCGCTAACGACACTGGGCACAGCACCTGCCCGACAGCCTACCACTGGCTTCCCAGCAGCCCAGGCTTCGATGAAAGAAATGCCAAACGACTCATATCGAGAAGGATAAGCGAAGACATCACAAGCAGCAAAAAGATCGGGTTTTTCTTCCTCGGCGAAATTATGGAGGTAAATAATATGATCCTGTTCAGAGGGAGACAATTGAGTGCAAATCATGTTTTGAAGCTGAGAGGTAAAGTGTGTCTTGGCCCCGGCGATGAGGAGCCGTACCTCAGGCATTTCCAGCCAAACATCCTTCATTGACAAAATTAAGGTGTCAATCCCCTTGTTTCGGCCCTGTTGACCAATGAAAGCCACTAATAGATGGTCATCAAGATCATGGCTTTGGCGGACATTGCCACCATCGGCTCGCTCAAATCGATCTACATCCACCCCTACACCGATTACTGAGATCTTCTCAGGGCATATCTGATGCGATTCAACTAAATAAGTGCGCTCATAGTCCGAATTGGCAATGTAAGCATCAGCTTGAGAAATAGCTTTGTAAATCATCGGGCGATTGAATCCCCAATCGTTTAAAGGGTGCAATGCTCCATGAAAGACTATGGGGGTATTGGCACATTTACAACCTCTCAAGGTTGTGTACATATGGAGCAGCGGAAACGCTGTTGCAGCCACTACATCCCCGCTGAAATTCTCCACATAGCGTCTCAGCCCAGGTATTATGGGGCCTCCGTACCAAGTACGCAGATATTGATTCCCCGGTAGCCCCAATCGATAGGCCCATTCTTGTAAGGGGAATAACACCCGTCCTAAGCGATTAAAGACAGGGAAACGCCGTACATGGACGCCATTTAAATCAAACTCGCCCGGGGGTAACAGAGGCTGTGAGGGATCAACAAAAGCCTCTGTGTTATAACCGTTTGCTGTACAAACTGTCACATGATCATTGAAGCGATCAACTAAGTTCTCGGATATGCGCTGTATCAACCGCTCGCTTCCGCCTAAGGCAGGAAAGTATCCGTGCACAACGTGCAAGATATCCATATTGGTATATCCTTCTTCCGCTATGTCTAGTTTAAGGGCGATTATCCCTGCCCAACTTATAGATGGGAAATTTAAAATCAAAGCGCCATACGTAAGGAGGAAAGCGCTGAGACTCACCGATGATGCTGGATTTCCAAGTCACTTCAGTCTCTTTGCAGCCCTGGAATTCTCCCGGCCACCAATCCAATGGATCTTGTTGAGAAGCCAAGTAAACATCGCGACCTTGAGCCTGCCAAAACTCTATAGCATTGTCAAGGAGATCACCATCGATCTCATCGCTGTTCAACAATAACGCATGACGCTGGTGGAAAGACCACAAAGGCGATGCAAACCACCCCACAACTGAGCCTTCCCCACGTGGCTCAAAAAGGATGACAGCATCCGACGAAAGATAATCATCGAACTGGCCCAAGGTTCTCCAAGCTCCCAATGCTCCCTGATGAAACCAATAACGACCCGAAACGCTTATCAGCAACACAGCAACTAATCCCGCCATGGCGGTCGCTATCCATCGCCCGCGAGGTCTCTTACCTATCCACCGCAAAGCGAAGGCTCCAAGCAAGGAGAAGCTTGGTAAAACCTCGGGTACCAGTCGCCTTAATGCCACTGGATATACTCTTGCTGTCGTGTACTTCCAGAAAAACATACCGCCGAAGGATAGGGCAAAGAACACCAAGAGTGCTCGTTCCGTCGAAATGGTGCATTGCCAGAAAATGATGAGCATTCCCAAAGCTGCCAACCAAAAGAAAAACGGGCTTATATACTGAGCTGCAATAGCCATCAATTCTTCGTTATGCGTGGGAAACACCTGTCCCCCCGCTGTCACGTATTCTGGCATCAGGGGTCGGATGTGCAAGGCATAGCCAATGCCCAAAATCACGGCTAGCGAGCATGCTATACGTCCTAACCTTTTAAGACGATCTGCCGGTATACAACGGATCAGCCACACCACCAAGGCAGATCCCAGTAGCCCTCCCAATCCAATCCTAATCGCTAACGGAACGCTCAGTTGACGGAGAAATCGCAGCTGCCACGTCAACGATAATTCACCCGTAGCTCCCACGTATGGCCGATTTATCGTCCACACCGTGAATGCAATTGCCCCTCCTAAGCTGACGACTCCCACGATTAACCCTTTCCAATCGCTGCGCACAACTAGTAGCACAAGAAAGAGACATAATATGGGCAGAACAAGGAGAACATCCAATCGAGCGGCAAATCCTGCCGCTACAGCGGCAACCCCCAACACAATATACCCCAAGCGATGATCCTGCAGATAGGCGATCCAGGCATAAAGCGCAATCAAGACAAAGAACTGTCCCAGCATCTCTGCAAAGGGCGCCCGGGCAAAGTGAAGTTGGGGGAAACTCATCAGAAGCCATATCACAGCCAACGCGCCACTCCCCGCATCAAACAACCTTTTTCCCAGGAAGTAAATCGTGATCAGGCTAGCTATACTAAATAGAGGCGTGACGTAGAGCATACCATGGGGACCGGCCAACATTCCAAACGCTCCCATCCACACAATAGCTAACGGGGGACGGGAGGAGACAATGGTATTCTGCTCAGGGTCCATCACATAGTAAGCCCCGTAGAGAAGTCCTGCATAGGATTGCACATCGACTTGAGCGAATTGTTCATCAGAGGGAACATAGAACAACCGTTTGGCTCTCTGGGGTAAGCCATCCAAGGGGCTATAGTGATAGGTAAGTCCACCCGTTTGGATCAGCTTTGCGGCTGTTTGAGGATAAATGGATGAATCACCCATTTGCGGGAAATGCTCCGCTGGCCAACAGAGAAGCAAAAGCCCAAATACAAGCAGCAAGAAAAGAAACCCTACCTCTCGCTGTTGAAAAGTGCTTTCAGAAGAAGGAGAATAAACTCGCCAAAAAAACCCATTGACTGCAAAGGCGACTATACTCACAAGCAAGAGAGTCCACCGTCGAAAAATGCCTAATTGGGCTAAACCTACAGCGAGCAGGCTCCAAGTTGTCAATGTCGCTGCGAGCATCACCCATATAGATTCAAGAACATTAGAATCCTGGTGAGATTCAGACTTCGTCTTGTCTGCGTTGCCCCACGTCTTGATTTTATCCATCGTTAGCGGACTCTCAAGATGACGATCTCGCCCTGAGGACTCCCCATCATCGGTCCGCTGAACTTTATCACTTTCTCGAAATTATTAAAAAATCTATTATATTCAACAACCTCGTGCGAATACTTCTCAGCCTGGAGATAAAAACGTTCATACATCCCGGAACTGAGCATCAAATAATCGAAGCCTTGCTTTTCATACCATGTTGGTTCATGCTCTATGGCGCGATTGAAGTACTTAATGTCATAAACTTCTGGACTCAAAGATGGGGTATAGGACTCACCCGCAATCCGCACTTCAGGCGAGATATGGGAGGTAATCCACTCAGCAGCAATTGTCCTGACATCTTTCTGAGACAACAAGAGGTCTCGCTTGATCACGTTTGTAAACGGAAACATAAGGCTTCCAGCTATCACCACAGCCACCCCTACTCGAATAAACTTAGCAGACTCAAACGCATGCGTGCGTCTAAGGACAAATCTAATAAAGCCGGCACTGAGGACCGCTAGTACAGGGATGAGAACCACTAAGTTACGGCTGAATCGAACAATCTGACGCGCCATCAAACCGTAGTACAGCAAGAAAAACACGGAAAGGGGCAGGGATTCACTACGGCGCTTAACCGAGCTAACGAGCATCCCAAGCACGCCCCAAGGCAACAGAAGAGCTTCCCCAATGACAAGGACTCGGATGATCCACCACCACGTATCTTTTCCTTCATTTCCCGCGTGTCCGACGGCGTAGTGCTCCAACTCAAAGGTGATATCCGACCAGAACGTATCAAATTCAACAAAAGCAAAAGGTGTCCCAGCCGCAAAACCAACCACCGCGGCTCCAATTCCTAGAATCAAACGCCAATCTATAAGATCGGGGTATGAGCGCAAGCTATGCGCCACAACAAGAGAAACACATACCGGAGCAGCATTGTACTTTGTCGAAACAGCTAATCCCGCCGCCAAACCAGCGAGCAGGTAGTTATGCCAATTCCCGGTTCTTACCAACTGGACACAAAAGGTTAGGCTTAGCATGACCATGAATGCCATAGGCACGTCGGTAGTAGCGAATTGGGAATTT
>JAAAOZ010000361.1 GCA_009908585.1 Chloroflexota bacterium | reverse complement strand
CTCCGTCGTCACGCCGGTATCGCCATCTATGGCGTTGATGTAGTAAGCCACCGCCGCCAAGACGCCCAACATCGCCGCGATGACGGGCAACGTCCAGGCCGAACCCGAAACATCAGCCAACATCGCCGCGCCGCATCCCAGCACGCTGATCAAAGAAAAGGTGCGCACCCCGGCGAAAATTTCCTTGTCCGAGGCATCCGAGGCATGTTGCCGCTGCAAGCCCACCAAAAAGCCGATGACTAAGGCAATCCCAAAGCGATAAAATATATCCGTGTATTGTGGCATACGCCTATTCTCTCTCCTCTCTTAAACTCAATTAGGCTGGGTGACTTTGCCGCACGACGATATCGCCGACGGCGGCCCCAATATCCTGGGCGATCACGGGGCATTTGATCTGCAACAGGCAAAAGACCTTGGGATCGGCGGTGCTCAAGGTCTCGTAGTTCGCCTGTCCCTTGGCGATCACGACCGGCGCCGATGCGAATAGAGATTGAAACGTCTGTGAACAGAGATCCAAGATCGTCCCCGGCGCATCGACGCCCGTGTCGACGATCGTCGCGACCTCGTCCAGACCGGCCGCGCGCGCGTCGTCTCGCGTCGCGTCGTTCAGAATCGGCCCGCCCTTGACGGCGTAGGTCACGGGCGCGTCCAACGTCTCCACCAGAACGCGGTCGAAGACCGTCTCGCCCGCGTTATCGGCCAGGAAGAGCACAAATTCTGCGTCCGCCAGCGCCGCGCGCAGCGCCGCTCGGTCATCGATGGCAAAGGGCTGCTCCAACACCCGCGTGAGCGATTGCCACAAATCGTACGCTTCCGCCACCGCCAGATCGATGATGTTGCCCGCAATGCTCAACCGAATGGCTGTGGCCAGCGGATGCTCGCTCTCGGCCACCTGAGAGACGAGTTGCGGATACAGCGCCAGCGCCTGACGGGTGCTGGCGGCCTTGGCCTCGCGGTAGGGATCCTCGGATTCAACCTCAGAGCGCACGATGTGATGGACGTGATAGGCCATCTCTGGCGGCGTCGTATCAGCGGGAATATCGTGCAGCAGATCCAACACCTCTACCATCACCATCTGTATCTGTTCATCGTCGGCATCGACGCGACGGGCGGCGCTCAGCGCCTGCCGCAAGAAGCAAGGATAGCAATCGAAGTACGTGCGCATCACACCACCTCCGTCCAATCCTCATCCAAGAAACGCTGAATCTCAAGGAGATATCCATTCGGATCGCGCAGGAAACAGTGGTCAATGCCATAGGTCTCGTTGATGGCGGGCGCCTTCTCAAATGGGACGCCCCGCGCGCGCAGATGCTCGTACCAGCCATCGACATCGGGCGTGACCAGCGTGAAGATGACGCCCCGCGCCTCCTCCGGCGTCGCCGGCCCGGTTTCGCGCTCGCAGAAGCCCACGTAGGCCTCCCCCGCCACGCGATAAATCCGACAACTGCCCTGATCCACCACCAGCGGCAGGCCCATCACTTCCTCGTAGAAGTGCGCCGTCGTCGCCAAATCGCGCGTGGTCAGAAACGTAATCTGTGCCGTTACAGGTAATGACGTCATTTAATTTACCTCCTCGCACCCTTGCGAAGGTTCCGCAACACCTCCGATAGCGGCGGCATCCGCAATCGAAACGGCAAAAACTGGGATACAAACATCCCGGCGCAACCTTCGCAAGGTTAACTTCCAGAAAGAGATAGCCTGGGGCAATCCCAGGCTACTATCGATACATCCAAATGTCACAAGCGTCGTTCAGCCCTAAGTCAGGCCCCCACCTCATTCGCCGCGATCTTGGCGGATGAGGATTTTCAGCGCCTCGATGGCCGTTCGGATGGCGCGGTCGCCGTGGAAGAGGCGCTTGGGTAGTTCCAGAAATTAAAACCTCCCAAACCTGATGCTTTCTCCTCAGAAAACTGACCGTTTTTGGGAGACTTATTTTCTTGGAACGGCCTTGCCCCCTTCCGTCTCCGGCAAGCCCTGATCCTTCCCCACCATCATCATCACGCCGCCCGCGCGCTTGCGGTGAATGCCAGCGATGATGAAAATCGCCGCCGCCTCCATCTCCGAGCAGATCGCGCCGCCCTGCACCCACGCTTCCCAGCGCGTGGCGAGCCGCTCCGAAAGCGGCATCCGCTCCTTACTCCGTCTCGCCGTAGAAGGAGTCCTTCGAGTGCGAGACGCCGGTGCGGAACGGCAACTCTAAGTTGATGGCGGCCTGGCGCAACGCCTGCACCACGGCCGGATCGGCGACCGCCGGGAACTCGAGGGGAAGATAATGCTGCGTGGCGCCCTCATCGCGGATGGCCGCCGTCACCACGGCGATCTCGCCGGTCTCGGTGCCGGGCCGCATCCCGCCGGAGGTCCCCACACGGATGAAGGTATCCGCGCCGATTTTGACCAACTCCTCCACAGCAATGGCGGCGGAGGGACAGCCGATGCCGGTGGAGACCACGGAGACCTTCTCGCCCAAGAGCATGCCGGTGTAGGTCGTATATTCACGGTTCTGCGCCATCTTCTGCGGATCATCGAAGAACGCCGCGATCTTTTCGCAGCGGCCCGGATCTCCGGGGAGTAAGACATAGCGCCCAACATCACCTTCTTCTAGTTGAATGTGGTACTGGATAGTCATCTTCGCTCCCTTCGTTTGGTTGCTGGTTGCTGGTTGCTGGTTGCTGGTTGCTGGTTGCTGGTTGCTGGTTGCTAAAATAAGCCGATATTACAGAGAGGCAAAAGGCACAGAGATTTCTGACCTCTCCGTGCCCTTCGTGCTTCGATGATGAAGAGCGTCACTTCGAGCGGCCCAGGCGATCCAAAAAGCCCAGCAGGCCGGAGCGCTGTTTCGCCTCGCGGGGATACAACTCCACGCGATAGGTCATCACGGGATCATCCAAGCCGCGCACTTTGGAGGCAAATTCGCGGATGCGATAGCCGGTCAGGCGCGCGGGCACCTCCGGTTGGGCATAGCTCGCCTTCGTGAGCACAATCTCCTCGCCGCGCGCCAAATGGCTCACCCGCGAGGCGGTGTTGACCGTCGTGCCGAAGTAATCGAGGCGATTGTTCAGCGTCACCACGATGGACGGCCCGGTGTGGATACCGATCTTCAAGCGGAGGCGACGATCCGCCTCTAATCCCTTCTCCTCATTGAATTCCCGCAACATCCGGTTAACGCGCAGCGACGCATCGATGGCATCCACCGTGTGGGAGAAGACGCCCATCACGCCGTCGCCCATCGTCTTGACGATAGCGCCATCGGCGCCCTGGACGGCCTCGCCCACCAGCCCAAAGTGCTCGCGCACCAACTGGTAGGCAAAGGGATCGCCGTTGCGGGCATAGAGCGCCGTGCTCCCGGTGAGATCGGAGAACCAGATCGTCATCTGGCTGACCTCCAGATGCTCATCGGGCGCGAGCGGCTCATTCTGCGCCCAATCGCGGAAGCGCTGGATGGTCATCAATTCGTGCACTGTCGTCGGCCCGTACTGCTGCCGCACTCGGGCGCGGTAGTCGCGATCATCGGCCGCCTCATCCAACGCGCGGACGTTCGAGTGCGGCGAGAAGGTCACCTGCGCCTCGTGATCCACGTGGACGGTGAACTCGGCCCCGCACGCGCCACACGTCGTATCCGTGATCGCCGTCTGGAACACATCGCCCACCTCCGCGAAGGCATTGCAGAACGGACATTCCAACTCCCAATGCATCTTCGCATCTCCATCGAACATCAGCCCCACCAACGCCTCCAGCGTGATGCGATGCGGGAGGTCCAACGCATCCGCCAGATGCCTGGGCAAGGCGTGATAGACATCGCGCGGCTCGGCCTCCAACAGATACGACCGCACGCTATTGTAAGGTAAAACGCGACTGCTTGGAGATTCGGTCATTTCGCCTCCTCTTCAGGATGTACTGACGAATTTGCATTCTAAGTATAGTTGAAACTCCATCCTCCGTCAACGAACCAAAACGCTAGGTCTTTCCCATTCTCGCTCCAAGGGGATCGACAGATCCCCGTTTTGCTTGCGCAAGCTGAGAAACACATTCAAAATATGCCCAAGAGGCGCGGATTTAGCAATCCGCTTAGAGCGAATAGGGTGTAATTACAGACTCTCCTGAAAGGAGGGGACTATCTCACGCCAAGACGCAAAGTCGCAAAGATTTTTAAGGTTTGATTTAATTTTATTCATCAAATCACCGTCTCTGATCACGAAGATCAACCATTGCCTTATTTTCCCTTAGCGCCTTGGCAGCTTTGCGAGCCCCTTTAGCTTTTTTCAGTGGAGCCATTACAAAACGGGGCGGCAACTTGTATTTTTGGTCTGAGACTGGTATCATTGCCTCAAGTACCTACACAAAACAAGAGAAAAGGAGAACCACGTGTCACTACTACAAGCCATCATTCTGGGCATCATCCAGGGCGCGACCGAGTTCCTGCCCGTGAGCAGCTCCGGCCACCTGGTCATCGTGCCCTATCTGTTGGATTGGCCCGATCCAGGCCTAGGCCTGGACGCGATCCTCCACCTGGGGACGCTCTTGGCCGTGCTGGCCTACTTCTGGCATGACGTGTGGCAACTGGTGATAGCCGCGCTGACCAGCCTGCGAGATCGTTCACTGGCCGATCCCAACGCGCGCATCGCGTGGGCCATCGCCGTCGGCACCGTGCCCGGCGCCGTGATCGGCTTTCTGCTGGAAGATTGGTTCGAGCAGCTCTTCAGCAACCCACAGGCCGCCGCCGGATTCCTGCTGGTCACCGCCGCGATCCTGGTGATCTCAGAGCGCCTGAGCAGCAAGCGGCAGCCGCTCGGCGCGATGTCGTGGTTGGATGGCCTGCTCATCGGGCTGGCGCAGACGTTGGCCATCATCCCCGGCATCAGCCGCTCCGGCGCGACGATTGCCGCCGGTCTGTTGCGCGGGTATCGCCGCGAGGACGCGACGCGCTTCAGCTTCTTCTTGGGTATCCCCATCATTATGGGCAGCGGCCTCTACCAGGTACTCAAACTCTTTATCGACAGCAACGGCGCGAGCCAGACGCCGCTCCCCATCATCGGGGCCGGCTTCTTGGCCGCCGCCGTGACCGGCTACCTCTGCATCGCGGCCCTGCTGATGATCGTGCGCCGCCAGAGCCTCTGGCCCTTCAGCGTCTACTGCGCGAGCCTGGGCCTCTTAGTTCTCACCGGCGTGCTGGGATGATGCCCCACCCTTGCGAAGGTTCCACTAGGTCTCCAACGCCCAAAATGCGATGCGCAATGCTACACAAGCAACTCAAAAAACGCTCAACTAACCTTCGCAAGGGTATCGAGGTAGATTTTTTTCTTTGTCTCCTCTTGCTGCTGGCGATCTTATTGACGGCCTGCGCGCCCGCCGTCACGCTGATCCCCACGCCGACGCCGCCCACCCTCACCCTGACGCCGCAGGTTCTCCGCGTGGTCTGCCCGCCCAGCCTGGCGCCCACGATGATGGCGCTCGGCTCGGCCTATCGCCAGGTCGATCCGACGACGCAGGTGATCGTCGTCAAGCGGGCCGACCCCTTGGCCGCCCGCGCGCTGGCGGAAGGCGACGCCGATCTCGCTGCGCTGACGTGGGTGCCGCCGGAATACACCGGCGAGGCGTGGACGACGCCCTTCGCCCGCGATGGCCTGGCCATCGTCGTGCATCCCCAAAACGGCCTGCCGGGGCTGACGATGATTCAGCTTCAGCGGCTCTTCCAGGGGCAAGTCGAGGATTGGGCGACGTGGGGCGGACTACCGGGCGCGGCGGAGATCATCAGCCGCGAGGAGGGATCGGGGGCCTACGCATTCTTCCAGGCGCACGCGATGCGCGAAACGCGCGTCACCCTAACGGCGCTGCTCGCGCCGAGCACCGAGGCGGTGCTCCAGGCGGTGGGGGATGAGCCGTTGGCGGTCGGCTATCTCTCGACGGCGTGGGTCGACGGGCGCGTGCGCCCGCTGGCCATCGAGGGCGTGCCGCCCACCCCGGAGACCATCAACAACGGCCTCTATCCACTCACGCGCGATCTCCACGTGATGTCAATGGAAGAACCCCAGGGCGCCGCGCGCGACTTCATCCAATGGCTACTGAGTCCGGCGGGAGAAGAAATCCTCACCGCGCAGCGATTTCAAGTGCCGCCGCAGTGATCGCTAAATGAGGCTTACCCTTGCGAAAGTTGCGCAAGTAATCTCAAATAGACCACACCAGACACAGCGAGCGGATTAATCTGTTGACTAAAGATCTCGATAACCTTCGCAAGGATTGAAAAAACTACTTTTACTCCGCGCCGTGGAAGAATTGGTAGGTCATCTGGCCGATGTTCGCGAAGGTAGCGGCGCTCTCCTCCCAGGTCAGCCACTCCGGCGCGTAGAGATAGACCGAGAGCACAAAATCCTCTTCGTCCGTATAGACCAACGCGACGTCCGCGTGCGTATCGCCGGCCCAGCCGTGCTTGTGCGCGCTCTCCACGCCTTCGGGCATCCCCGCGCCCAGCAGCGAGTTGACCTGATTCTGTTTCATCCACCCCAACACATCCTGACACTCCGCCGGCGTGATCTCCTGGGGGTACAACAGCCGCAAAAATCCCCCTCCATTCGAACATTGATACACCCCCTCCAGCAACATCGCCATCTCCATCGGCGTCGTCTGGAGATAGGGATCGGGGTTGGTGGAGATATCGGCGCGCGAGTTTGCGGGCGTGACGAGATTGGGCGGCTCGACGTTATCCTTGAGATCGTAGGGCGCGGCCAAGAACGTACTCCGCAGCCCGACGCTCTGCAAGAACTCCGTCACGTGCAGCGCTCCACTGTAGGGATTCCCGGCCTGGATCTCCGAAAGGAGCAAGTTCGCCGAGGCGTTATTGCTCTCGGTCAACGTCGCGCTGATCAATTGCGTCATCTGGAGATTGGGCGGATCATCCAGCGTGCGATAGAGATCCATCGCGATGGCAATCTTGAGCGTGCTCAAGCCGGCGAAAGCCACCTTACAATTGATGCACAACTCTTGCCCCGATTGTAGATCCTTGACGAAGATCCCCGCCACGCCCGTGAACTCGGCCAGCGCGCCGTTCAAGGCGTCGCGCAATAGCGAGATCGAGGCCTCCGGCGCCGGCTCCGTCTCGACGACCAACTGCACCGCTCGCTCCGAGGGGACCGCCGCCAGGATCGCCTCCACGAGCAGGGGCCGCGAGGCATCGACGTCCAACGTCGTGCCCTCGCGCGCGGGGCGGAAGGTCCCCGCCTCCGGCAGGGCCACCGGTCGCTGCGGCGGATGATCGTACTTCTGGGCCGTGCGGCGCAAAAACGCATCCACGCGCTCGCGACTGTAGGTGACCACAGCATTGACGTCCTGGCCTTCAGCTTCCTGCTGCAACAATCGATTCAGCGCGTAGAAGATAAAGCTCTTGGCCTGCGCCCGCTCCGCCAATGCCTCATCAAGATTCTCCGCCGTGGCCTCCATATCTAGCGATAGATCGACCATCTCCGGCAGCAGGATCGTCACCTCGCTCTGATAGGCTACCGAGATCGGCGTCGTGTACGCCTGCGCGATGACGTTGAGCGCCTGATTGCGCGTCATCCCGCCCATCGGCACATCGTTGATGTGCATCCCCGGCGGGAGCACGTTAAGGCTCGATTGCCAATTCGTGTAGAGCCACGCCCCGCTCAGAATCGCTATCGTCAACAGAAAAAATATAATCCACAAACCGTTAGACTGCCGCTGTCGCACGCTTTTTCGCCCTCATCTTCCATCCACTATAAAAGTAGCGTTCCCATATCATCATCCGTTCCAAGTATAACGAATTGGATAAGGGCGTCAAACCAATCCCCCCGTTCCTTTTAGACAATGTCAGAAACCCGACTATAATGGTTATTGTGGCTCTTCAGGAATTCGCCGGATGCAATCATACCATCCCCACCCACAACCCATTAACGACGCGAAAAAGTCTGTAATCCCCACAAACACGCAATTCTTGGCTACTTTATAGGGATGCTGAGGGGGTTGCCCGGCAAAATCCAAAAGACCCGTTATTGTAAAAAGCTTGAGAAATATCATGAGATGTCCAGCACATCAGAGGAGTGAAATATGCAACCCATCGAGGATTCATCTTTCGAGCAAGCCCTGGCTGAATTGGAGGCCACGGTGGAGAAAATGGAATCTGGCGAACTCAATTTAGATGAAACGGTGGCCGTTTACGAGCGCGGACGCGCGCTGGCCGCTCACTGCCAAAAGTTGCTGGACGACGTCTCGTTGCGCGTCGAGCAACTGGCGCCCGATGGCGAAGGGGGTCACGCGGTCGCGCCCTTCGAGCCACAGTAACGAAGAGAGTGGAGGCTTATCAATTTATGCAGACCAAACGACTTCAACGCGGCGCTGTGATTCTGGCGCTGGCTATGTTGATCCTAGCGTGTGCCGTGCCGATCCCCACGACGGAGCCGCTGACGGTGATTGACCCGGTGAATCAGGTGGAAACCGTGGGGCTGGACGGCGCCGAGCGCGCGGAGGTGCGCCTGCGCATGCTCTCGGACACCCTGAACGTCCACGCAGCGGAGGATGTGGGCCTGCTGCGCGCGAACTTCCATTATAATGTCGCCGAGTGGGAGCCAACGATCAAGCAAGAGACAGAGGAACAACGCACGCGCGTCAGGATCAACCAGGGCCTCGGCTCGCAAATCCAGTTGGGCGGCTCCGATGAGTACATCAATACCTGGGATGTGGGGCTGCGGCGCAACGTCCCCATCGATTTGGGCGTCGATATGGGCGCCGGCGACGTACAGATGGCCTTGGGCGGCCTCTCGCTCACGCGCCTCGCCCTCACCACCGGCGGCGCGGATCTGAGTTTGAGCTTCGACGCGCATAATCCAGAGACAATGAGCACGTTGCGCATCACCGCCGGCACGGGGAAGTGTATCGCCTCCGATCTCGGCAACGCCAACTTCGACCGCCTCAACATCACCGGCGGCGCCGGCAGCATGGATCTGGACTTCGGCGGGACGTGGCAGCGCTCCGCGCTCGCCGACATCAAAGCCGGCGCGGGTCGCATCACCCTGCGCGTGCCGGCCGGCCTGGGCGTGCGCGTGACCTTCGCCAGCACGCCGATCAACACCACCGATATCACCGGCTTCACCGAGCAAGACGATAACGTCTATGTGAACGCCGCCTACGGCCAATCGCCGCTCACCCTCACCATCAACCTGAAAACCGGCGTCGGCGCCCTCACCCTTATCTCGCAATAATCAAGACCCTTAGGTAGTTCCAAAATTTAAAACCTTCCAAACCAAATACTTTTTCCTCGGAAGATTGCTTGTATTTGGGAGGTTTATTTTCTTGGAACGGCCTTAGTACTGGATCACGCCCCTTCTGAAACGACAGGAGGTCAATTTATATGGCACTCGATTTTCTATTAAACCTATTCAGCACCTTACCAGGGACGGTTGTTTATCATATCGTCGTTTTCCTGGGATTATTGGCCGCCGCCGGCATCGTCATCACAGAATGGCGCCAAATGCAGAGCGCGGAACTCAAACCCTATCTTTTCGCCCTTATCGGGACCCTAATCAGCCACTTCCTCTCCGTCTTCCTGGCTCCTCTACATCTACAAGGAAGAAGCGCGCTCGGAACAATCACCGCGCCGCTCCTCTACGCAGGCTCCTTCATCTCCGTCCTGCTCCTAACGTGGGCCTTCGCCACCCCCCTCTTGGACAAGAATGAACAAAAAGCACGCAATGGCCTCCTCATCGGCTGGGGCATCCTCCTGCTCCTCTTCGCCGCGCTCTGGTATCTGCGCGCCTTCCGATCGCCCTTGTCCTTGACGTACAACATCCATTCGTGGCAGGTCCCAATCTGGTATCTGCTCACCGCGCTCGCCGCCTTCGCAGGGGGCGGATTGGTGCAGCGCGTGGAGAACCACGGCCCTGTCGTGCTCGTCGCCTTCCTGCTCTTGGGGATCGGGAACCTCTTGGGAGCACTGGGCGCCCCGGTTCTCGGCCTTCAATGGATCCAAGGGGAGGGATTGGGCCGCATCTTCGCGCTCATCGGCTATCCCCTCTTCGCCGTCGCCCTCTATCGATCCTCCCTGGAGGATCTGATCACCTATCGCCAAGAGTTGCTCGATCTCAGCCAAGAGTCGCTGCGGCAGAGCCAGGAGTTGCTCTTCCTGATCGAGGCCACGCGCTCCATCGGAGAGGTGCTGGATCTGAGCGGCATGTTGGGCAAGGTCGCCGATAGCGTCGCTATGGCGTTGAGCGCCGACACCACCGCGGTCTTCCTGGTCGAAGAGGACAAACCGGATCAGATCATCTTGGCGGCCCTCTACCAAATTCTAGGCACCGCCGTGGAAATCCCCCAGACCATCCCGCTCAAGGATTACCAGATACTTGCCTCTGTCCTGCGCAGGCCTCAACTAACCTTCGGCCCAGATGAGAATCTCAGGCCGCTACGCCCGCTCTTCGATTTACTGGGACTGCGCAGCGAGGGGCCGACGCTCATCCAACCCCTGAACCATCAGGAGCGGACAATGGGCGTGTTAGTAGCGTGCAATGACAGCTCCAACAAGGCCTTCTCCCCAGCACAGCAGCGCTTGGCGACCAGCATCGCGGTGCAGATTGCCAGCGCCGTGGAAAACAGCCGCCTCTACAGCGCGCTGGAGGCCAAGGCCCAAGAATTGAGCGATCTGCTCAAGATCCGCGAGGCCGAGTTGCGACGCGAGGACGCGATCCTAGAAAGTATGGCCGAGGGCATTTTAGTGATCGATGCTCAGGGCGAGATCATCCTGATGAATCAAGCCACTGAGGAGATTTTGGACGTCGGGCGCCACGTCCTGATCGGCAGAAAAGTACAGGGTCTGAAGCGACAACTCACCGGCGAATTCGAGTTGAACACCCTGATCGATCTTCAAGCGCCGTTGGAGACCACCTTCGATATGGATGACCGCAAAATTCGCAGCCACTCCGCGCCCGTGATGATGTCCCACGGCGAGCGCTTAGGCGTCGTCTCCATTCTGCAGGATATCACGCGCGAGTATATGGCCGAGGAAGCCAAGCGCGAATTCATCGCCAGCATCTCCCACGAGCTACGCACGCCGCTCACCGCCATCAAGGGCTATTCCGAGGTGATGCTCTCCGGAATGGCGGGGGAATTGCCGGCGGCCTTCAACCAATTCCTCGGCGTGATCCGCGAAAACACCACGCGAATGACCTCCCTGACCGATAATCTCATCTCCGTCGCGGAGATTGAGCAGGGGCGCATCGGTCTCAACTACCGCACCGTCGAAGTGCCCGACCTGCTCGACGAGGTCATCAAACGCCACAAGGAGCAGCTCAGCGATAAGAATATGGAACTCATCTACGAGCTGACCGAAGACCTGCCGCCCATCGAGGTCGATCCAAATCGCGTGCGGCTGATCCTCAACAACATCCTGAGCAATGCCATCAACTTCACCTATCCCAACGGCGAGATCACCATCGGCTGTCGCAGCATCCAAGGAATGATGGGCAAGCCCACGTTCTTCTCCATCTGGATCTCCGATACCGGCGTCGGCATCCCGCCCGAAGAGCAGCCGCGGATCTGGGAGCGCTTCTACCGCGCGGAGAACCCGCTCAGCCTGGAGGCCGGCGGCCTGGGCATCGGCCTGACCATCGCGAAGGCGTTGGTCGAGGCGCACGGGGGCCGCGTCTGGGTGGATAGCACCGTCGATAAAGGCAGCACCTTCACCGTGCTGCTTCCCATCGAGCGTCGCCCCAGCCTAGAGGACGAATTGGAGGCAAAGGCGTGAGTCGCTCCAGTCGTTTCGTTCGCCTCCGCCGCGCGGATGGCTCCGCACTGCCGCTGCGCGTTCGGCGCTGCGATACTTTTTTCTGCCGATTGCGGGGCCTCACCTTTCGGCGCACCTTAGCGGAAGATGAAGGTCTCCTTTTTGAGGAGGCCGCCGAGAGCCGCCTGGGCACATCAATCCACATGTTCTTCGTTTTCTTCCCCATCGGCGTCGTCTGGCTGGCCGCGGATGGCGCCGTCGTCGACGCCCAGCGCGCCGAGCCCTTCCGCCC
>JAAAOZ010000022.1 GCA_009908585.1 Chloroflexota bacterium | reverse complement strand
GCTATGATAAGGGTTGGAGCGGAGTATTACATCAACCGGATAATGCTGTGACCGGGCGACGGGCATCAAAGGAGGGGGGTGACTATGCAGCAAGCGCAAGTTTTGATCTTGAGTGAAGAGCACGATATCTTCCAGGATTTGGTGGGCTTGTTACCAGAGGGCGCCACCGCTATGTCGCATTCGCCCTTTGTCGATTTGGGCGACAGTGTGCAGTTGAAGGATCTGGCGCTGATCGTCCTGGTTCTGCCTCAGCAGAAGACGTACCAGGCGATTGAAAGCTTGGGGAGGAGCTGGGCCGCCGGTGTGATTCCTGTCATCGTGGTGATGCACACGCCCCCCTCGCTCTCGTTGGTCAACGCTCTGCTGCCGCTGCATCCGCTGGCAATACTCAAATATCCTTTTCCGGCTGCTCAAGATCGTTCAAGAGCGACTCAGCTATTCACGCACGGGCTTCACGTGGCGGAGCGTCAATCATTGAAGAAAAACTTAGCGCAGGTCAACGAGCGTCTCAATCAACGCTTGCAGGAGATCAACACGCTCTACACCGTGGGTAAATCCGTCATCGCCTCACTTGATTCCGACGAGGTGTTGCAGCGGATTTTGGGCACGGCACTAAACTTGACCCGCGCGGAAGAGGGCTTCATCCTCTTGAAAGAGGAGGATAAACTCTACCTGCGCGCCTCCAAGAATATGAGCGAGGAGTTCGTGCAGCGGTTTCACCGTGAGGCATCGGACAGCATCGCCTGGCAGGTGATTAACTCTGGGCGGCCCGCGATGTTGCAGCGCCAAACGCAGATCGCGACCGGCTACTTGGTGCGGTCGTTGCTCTACGTGCCTCTCCAGGCGCCGGGGCGGGGCGAGATCGGCGTTCTGGGCGTGGTCAATCGAAAGAAATCGAAGGCATTCACCGAAAATCAGCTTTTCATCCTCTCCTCGATTGCCGACTTCGCCGCCATCGCGCTGGAGAATGCCCGCTTATTCAGCGCCGTCGCGGCGGAAAAATTCCGCCTGCGGGCGATTTTGGAACATGCCGCCGAGGCGATCTTGGTGACCGACGCGGAGAGTCGGCTGCTGTTATGGAGCCATACGGCCGCTCTGCTTTTTGATCTACCGGATGAGGCTGTTGGGCATCCCCTGGAAGAGTACATTGATAACACCGGTCTCTTGGATCTTTTCGCGGAGAATGGAGCGGACGAGGATCAGGCCGGCGGCGAAGGTGAAATGTCCCACGCCGAGGTGGAGTTGGAGGAGGACAGGATCTTCAACGCCCAGTTGACGCCCATCGCGGAGGTGGGCCGGGTCGTGATTATGCAGAACATCACGCATTTGAAGGAATTAGATCGCCTTAAGTCGGAATTTGTCTCCACCGTGTCGCACGATCTGCGCACCCCGTTGACGACGGTGCAGGGCTACATCGAACTGTTGGAGCGGGTCGGTCCCCTCACCGAGATGCAACAGGATTTCATTCAGAATGCGTTGCGCAGCTTGCGCCATATCACCGCGCTGATCTCGGATCTGCTGGACATTGGGCGCATCGAGGCGGGGTACGATCTGGAGATGATGCCTTGCCGCATGGATCGGGTGATCAAAGAGGCGGTCGAGACCTATCTCATCCCGGCGGAACAGGCGGAAATCGAGCTATCCTATGATCTGCCGGACTATCCGCTGTGGGTGCTGGGCAATGCCCGGCGTCTGCGGCAGGTCATTGAGAATCTTATCAGCAATGCGATTAAATACAATGAGCCAAAGGGATGGGTACGGGTGCGCGCGCTGCGCGATAATCAGCACGTCATCGTCCGCGTGGAGGATAACGGCCTGGGCATCCCGCTGGAGGAACAACCCAAGATCTTCGAGCGCTTCTATCGCGTCCAAGCGCCGGAGACCGAGGATGTTCACGGCACCGGTTTAGGTCTGGCGATTGTGCGCTCTGTCGTCCAGAAGCACAAAGGTCGCATCTGGCTGGAGAGCGCGCCCGGCGAGGGCAGCACCTTCGCTTTTGTCCTCAACTCTTACGAAGATGAGACCGAGGTGCCGGAAAGCCTCTGATTTCAAAAAGCGGCAAAACATCAAAGCGATAAAACAACGAAGCTTTGCGAGGGGCAAAGTCCAGAAGCTTCAGAATTTATGGGTCTTTTGGGTTTTGCCGGGCAACCCCCT
Source organism: Chloroflexota bacterium (assembly GCA_009908585.1). Classification (GTDB taxonomy): domain Bacteria; phylum Chloroflexota; class Anaerolineae; order B4-G1; family SLSP01; genus JAAAOZ01. The sequence continues at coordinate 10,089 of JAAAOZ010000022.1, read as the reverse complement.
CAGTAGCCCTAAAAGCAGCCAAGAATTGCGTGTTTGTGGGGATTACAGACCTTTTTCGCGTCGTCACTGGGTTGTGGGTGGGGGGCGCTAATAGCGCTTGATGATTGCATCCGGCGAATTCCTGAAGAGCCACCTAATTATCCTGGAAAATGAACCATCCCTTCTCTTTTGATGAATACGAACAGCGCTTTAGAAGCGCCATACTTAGGTGGTTCCAGAAATTAAAACCTCCCAAACCTGATGCTTTCTCCTCAGAAAACTGACCGTTTTTGGGAGACTTATTTTCTTGGAACGGCCTTAACTTCGGAGGTTCTCCTCAGAAAGACAGCCCTGGTCGGAATGCCAATCTGCCCTACTTTGAGGAGACCTAATTTAGATCATCTGGAGGCTACATGCCAAAACCTTTAGTTGCAATTGTAGGGCGACCTAACGTTGGAAAATCGACCCTCTTTAATCGCATTATCGGCGAGCGCCGGGCCGTGGTCAGCGATATCCCCGGCACGACGCGGGATCGCATCATCGCGCCGACCGAGTGGGAGGAGCGCGAGTTTCTCGTCACGGACACCGGCGGCATCGAAATTCTCCCCCCCAGCGTGGAGGCCGGGCGGCGTCCCGGCCCGGATCGGCCCCTGTTGGAGGATTCCGACCAGTTTATCCCGGAGATTCGCGCCCAGGCTGAGCAGGCCATCGACGCCGCCGATGTGATTCTCTTCCTCACCGATGTGATCACGGGCATCACCGGCGCGGATCGCCAGGTGGCCGATTTGCTGCGCCGCACGGATAAGCCCGTGCTCTTAGTCGTCAACAAGGTGGACAGCGATAAGCGCGAGTTGGCAGCGATGGAGTTCTACGAGCTGGGCCTGCCAGAGATCACCAGCGTCTCGGCGCTGCACGGCGTCGGCGTGGGCGATCTGTTGGATCGCGTGGTGGAGATGTTGCCTCCGCCGGAGGTCAGCCTGCCCCGGCCGGAGGATGCCGTCCGCATCGCGATTTTAGGCCGACCGAACGTCGGGAAATCCTCGCTGCTCAATCGGCTGCTGGGGGAGGAGCGGGCCATCGTCAGTCCTGTCTCCGGCACCACGCGTGATGCGCTCGACACGGAGATGACCTGGGGGGAGCGTACATTAGTGCTGATCGACACGGCGGGCATTCGGCGGCGTGGGAAGATCGATCCGGGCGTGGAGCAGTACAGCGTGCTGCGCGCGGCCCGCTCCCTCCAGCGCGCCGACGTGGCGCTGCTGCTGATCGATGCTAACGAGGGCGTCACCTCCCAGGATACCCACATCGCCGGGATGATCTCCAAGGCCGGCGTGAGCACCGTCACCCTGATCAACAAGTGGGACATCGCCACGCCTTACATGCGCGAGATCCGCTCCGATCTGGAGGAACAGGTGCGATACAAACTCCGCTTCCTCAGCTTTATCCCCGTGCTCTTTATCTCCGCCCTGACCGGCTCCGCGGTCGAGCGCGTCCTCCCCACGGCGCTGAACGTCTACGACGCGCGCTTCCATCGCATCGATCCGGGGCGGCTTAACGATCTCATTCTTAACGCTATGGCCGAACACGCCCCGCCCAGCCGCCGCGGGCGGCGCTTACGCATCTATCGCGCCGCCCAGGTGGGCGTGGCCCCGCCGACGTTTGACCTCGTCGTCAACGACCCGGCGCTGATGCATTTTTCCTACAGGCGCTACCTGAAAAATTGCATCCGCGACGCCTTTTCCTTTCCCGGCACGCCCATTCGGCTCATCTCTCATCAGAAGGGGAAGAAAAAGCGGTGACGTAATCCATTCCTGACGCTCACGAGTAGCGACGACATAACCAAGGCCTGATGGAGGTGTAAAATCTCATCCATCAGGCCTTTTTGTTGTGCGCCAATCTACCGGGGAGGTTACGGGATTAATGGCCTAGGCGATATTCGCACACGTGGAGCGTCGCGATATGTTCAATGGGCTGGGGGCTGGTAGGGGAGTGATCAAATTCGCGCTCTTAGGTTGATTGATGTATACTGATTTTGGAACCGCCTAGGAGAGGAGCGCCACGCAAAATTTCAGACAAACACACAACATCCAACATTTAATACGAAAAGAGGAACAATCATGAATGCCATCGAAACCACATATCAACCGAGAATGACTCCCAACCAGCCTGACGAGCTCAATATCAGAAGAACGATTTATCTATCCTTGGGTTTTATGTCGGTGCTGGCCGGATTAGGGTATTACAACTTAGCCGTGCCCTTGTTATTAGGCGATATTCAATTCGGCCTGGTGCCTGTAGATATTTCCTGGTTCGGCATTTTTGGGCAACAGACCATCATCGGCGCCATCTTAGTGCTTGACAATATCATTGCGTTGCTGATGCAACCCTATTTTGCCGCACTGAGCGACCGCGCCAAAAGCAAGTATGGCCGGCGGATGCCATTCATCATCATCGGCGTCCTGTCATCGGCGTTTTTCCTTATCGTCACGCCCTTGTTCAAAACGTTACTGGGCCTCGTCATCATACTGTTCGGGTTTAATATCGCGATGGCCTTTTATCGGAGCGCCGCCCTCACCCTGTTAGCCGATTACACACCCGATGCGGTACGGTCCAAAGGGAGCGGATTACAACAATTGGTCGCCAACGGGGGCATGATTCTTGCCTTCCTGCTGCCGACCTTCATTGGCCTCCTGCGACCGGGGATTTCAGATGTTGAGGCGCGGTATCTGGGCTTCCCCATCATTGCCGGCGTCATGGTCATCATCCTGATCATCTTATTGAAGACCGTCAAGGAAACGCCCACCGGCGAGGGCTTTTTAGAGATCAGCGATACGCCGATCGAGATAGATCCTGTCACATTTGAAGTGCAAGCGCCGGATACCACCGAGGAGAAGAAAAAACGAGATTGGGGTTATTTTAGAGATGCCCTCTTTGGCCAAGAAGATCACAGCATGCTCTTCCTGATGATTTATGTGTACTTTTCCTACACGGCATTTGCCTCCATCGAAGCCTTCTTCACCATCCTGGCTAACAACTACATCGGCATGGGCGATCAAGAAGCCGGCCAACTCCTGCTGGTCTATACCGCCTCGATGATTGCGTCAGCTTTTGTATCGGGCATGGTCGGGCAAAAAATCGGTCGTCAAAAGGCGCTCCGCTTAGGAACCACGGGGCTGGTGGTCGTCATGTCCTTGTTGTCCTTCGTTGTCACCTTGAAACAGCCCATCTGGATCGGGGTTTTGTTCGTTCCCGTGGGCTTTTTCTGGATGACCGTGATCGTCAACATCTTTCCCGTTCTGTGGCATCTATCGCCCCGCAGTGACGAGGGCGCCTATACCGGTATTTACTATTCCTTCAATCAAGCCGCTTATGTCTTCGGCCCGGTGCTGATAGGCTTAGTCTTGGATATCCTGGGACGCGGCATGGGCGCCGATAAATACCTGCTGATGTTCCCTTTCATCATGTTCTGTGAGATTTGTGCTTTCGTTTTACTGTATGGGGTCAAAGGCGGAGAGGCAGAACTAAGGTAATTCAAAAATTTAAAACCTTCCAAACCAGATGCTTTTTCCTCGGAAAATCGCTTGTATTTGGGAGGTTTATTTTCTTGGAATGGCCTAAGCGAAGAGGAAATCGAGGAGTTGCAAGAAAAATTCGTCGAAGTGGATTAAGCATCTGGTCGCTCGGTAGGACGCCGTGAGAGATGCGAATGGAAAGGCAGTCCAACTTTTTTTATGCCTGATCCAGCGGGTTGCGGACGCCAAGCGGCCCGCGATTGAGAACATATTTGCACGCTCGAATTGTTTAACGTGTAATAATTTCAGACCGCGAGTTGCCATTTCCTCCGGCGCATCCCAGTTTGGGGGCGGCTCAAATCGCAGCGACCTTGGTGTGGCTGTATCCGCACCGGACGCCATATCGGGGGCTATTTGAAGAGAAGGTGGCCGCTGGGCGGCCGTGGTATCGAGCGATGCCGTATGTGTGTGCAGCCTTAGCCAGACACATCTATCACTGCCTCAAGTATCAAGAACCGTATGATCTCCAGCAAGCCTTCCAGGTTCCTGAGGCAGCGCCTGCCACCCAGCAGGCAGAACCACCACTTGAGGCAGATCTGGAAGGTCACTTCCAGGTCATGGAGGGTCAGTTGGGCCAAGAAGAGGGGTAAAGGTGCGCTTACGTAAGCGCATGCGCCAGACGCCGCTGGCGCGGCGCATTACGAGCGGGGCGCCACGGGTGGTTAGGGTAGAATAGATTAGCAGGGTATCAAAAGCTCGTATCAGATCCGCAGGCCTTCCGCGCCTGGGTAGACACGAATATCACGCTCTACCCTGAATTGTTTCCGGCAGCCATCAAAGCAGGCTACACGTTGTACGATCAGCGGACCTCGGTCAAAATGCCGGATGTGACGGTGCGCCGCATCAAACTGAAGGCCCAGGACGCGCAAGGGCGACAGCAGGCGTTTACCATCGCGCCGAGTGCCGTGTTGCCCTACATGACGGGGGAGACGGATGAGGTGGAAAAGGCGTTGTTCTTGCGCCGGTTTGGCGTCCCATTCTGGGCCTTGGCCTATGTCTTTGGCCGGGATGAGCAATATTGGTATCGCTTAGAGGGCCAGATGGGCCGCTATGATATTGTAGGCACGGTGAAAGATGCCGCCCAGCTGCCTGAGCATCTGTTGGCCGATGAAAAGCATACCCGCTTCAATGGCGATAAGGCCGTTCCAAGAAAATAAGTCTCCCAAAAACGGGGAGTTTTCAGAGGGAAAAACATCAGGCTTGGGAGGTTTTAATTTCTGGAACTACCTAAGGCCTACATCGCGACGACCGTGGGGGAAGAGTATGTCCTGGGCGCCGCGGTCGCATTACAGGCCGACGAGCCGGCGTTAACGGAAGCTAACGGAAGCCTAGGGGCGTTTTCAGACGGAAGCCCAACGTCTCAATCCCGAGTATCAGCCTCAAACGGTCAACACGGATGGCTGGCAAGCGACCAAGAATGCTTGGCGGGCGCTCTTCCCCTTGATCGTCATTATCGAATGTTTCCTACACGCCTTCTTGAAGATCCGCAAACGCTGTACCCGTAAACTCCAGGACCTCTACCCTGAGATTCAACAATCCGTCTGGGATGTCTATCATGCCGCCGCCCCAGACCAATTCCGGGCGCGTATCGCGTCCCTGAAAAGCTGGGCCGCCGAGCATGTCACCGGGGCCGCGAAGGAGGCCATTGACAAATTGTGTGCCAAAGCCGATCGCTTTGTCTTAGGATTCGACCATCCCGAAGCGCATCGGACCAGCACCATGGTATGGTGGATCGGCACATGGACCCCTTGGATCGCTGGTTATTCAGCACTCGCTATTCCATAGGCACTGGCAGTCGGCCGAACGCCACGTGCGGGCCTGGGCCATCCTGCATAACTTCTGGCCCTACTGTCCCCGCGCCAAAATCGGCGAAACCTACCAATCGCCTGCCCATCGGTTGAATGAGCAGCAATACCATGACAATTGGCTGCATAATTTGCTCATTTCGACCTCTATGGCCGGGGTAGAACGTTAACAACAAAATCCATCAGAACCAGTAATTTTTAGGTAGTGGTTAAACTTGACTGATGGTTTCACAATACAGCCTCTCCACCACCCCCAACCCCTCCTCCTCTCCGTTCAATGGAGAGGAGGAGGAGGGAGGGATCTGTCTAGACAGATCAGGGAGGAGGTGAGGCTTTGTCACACCAATTTCCTTTTTGGGCCTTGTGTGGGTTTTGGGCGCCACCATGAACTTAGGCCCTATTTAGCTTCATTGGATCATCAGTCAAAATTCACCACCATCAATTTTTATTCGTCAAATCACCGTTTGTGATCACGAGAATTAACCGTTACCTTATTCTTCCTCGGCGTCTTTATGCCTTGGCGTCCCCTTAGCTTTTTCAGTTTTGAAGTGCTGCGCAACCCCTCCTCGAAGGGCGCACCCCACTCTGGTCCCCCAGGTTGTAGATAATGGTCCGCTTCAATGAAACACCCCCTACAAAAATTTTTATTCCTATTACCTCCGATGAAATTGCAGATTGAACAAAATTAGGTCTTGACTCTCCCCTTACTGGAGGTTGTACAATAATGATATGGAAGGCCTTCCCATAACGTGGGATGGTTCAAGGGCAAGCAGAGTTTGGTTTACACTTTTGTTTTGCATAGATACCACTCCCCTAAAAGTATTGGGTAATAGCCAAGTAACTCAATTCCCATCGACGCCTGGCGAATACCTTGGCCCCAAGGCCCAATGGCCGAGGGAATTCGCGGCTACATTTACAAAACCGGCCTGAGCCGGTTGGAATTTAGTCGCCGTAGGGCGACTTTGTAATGGTAGCCCGTGGTTTTTCTTTTGACCCAACGGCCCAATGGCCGTGGGAACCGCCGGGCCTGGGATGATGAGAAAAAGTGTCAACCCATTTCTGAACCATCCCCATAACGTATATGTATACGGAGAAAACAAATGTTCAAGATCGGTGAATTTTCAAAACTCAGCCATGTGACGGTGAAGACGCTGCGCTATTACGACAAGATTGGTCTGCTAAAACCAGCAAAGGTGGATCGCTTCACCAACTACCGCTACTACTCAGCTAGCCAACTGCCGCGCCTCAATCGCATCCTGGCATTGAAGGGGCTGGGGCTTTCGTTGGACGAAATCTCCCGCTTGCTAGACAACGACCTGCCGCCGGAGCAAATCCGCGGGATGCTGCGATTGAAGCAAGTCGAAATCCAAGAGCGGTTGGAAGAGGGACAAGCACAGCTGGATCGAGTCGAGCAACGGCTGAGGCAAATCGAACAGGAGGAAAATATGTCTAAACAAGAAGTTGTGCTTAAAGAGATCTCCGCCCAGGCGGTCGCCTCGGTGCGAAATATTATCCCCACGTATGGCCACATCGACCAGCTCTTCGACAAGGCCTTCGCCTACTTGGGACAGCACAGAATCAACCCCGCCGGCCCGCCCATTGGCATCTACCACGACGAGGAGTTCCGTGAACAGGATGCTGATGTCGAGGTTGCGATACCGGTAAACGGTTCGATTCCCGAGGGCAAGCAGGTGAAGCCCCGCCGGCTGCCCGCCATAAACGAGATGGCATGCTTGACCCATCAAGGCAGCTATGACACGCTCAGCGGCAGCTATGGGCAGTTGATGGGTTGGATCGAGGCCCACGGATACCAGATTGCCGGGCCGCTCCGCGAGGTCTACCTGCGTGGCCCGGAATCGGATAATGATGCATCCAACTACGTGACCGAGATTCAGATTCCGGTCGAGAAGGCATAAGAGTCTAGCAAGCGTGCAACGTGATGTATAAGAAAAACCTACCTAACCTATTCCTGCGTCACGTTGCACGCCCTACACAATACAAAATGCACAGAGATGTAAAGGAGAGATATGAGGAAAACATTCATAATCATAGGCTCGACTTTGGTTGCGCTGGTCGTCGTCGCTGGTGGCCTCTTCTGGTATTTTACAACCCAGCCCTTGTACAAACCGGGGATGGTTCGTGAAGGAAAGAACCTGCGGGCACCCCTGACGCCACCGAAGCAGCCGGAGGACGCGCATCGTTGGGCGATGGAGGAAGATATCCAACTTTACCACTTCTCCGCTGGCGAGGGGCGAAACATCTTGATGATTCATGGCGGCCCAGGATACCCGGATCGAGAACCATGGCCAGGACTGGAGCCGTTGACGGAGCAATACACCTTCCATTACTACGATCAGCGGGGGAGCGGCGAGTCTACTCGTCCCATCGACACACCCTCATCTGACAATTTCTATCAGAACATGAAAACGGTGGATCAAGCGCTGGGCCTCGGTGCCCAGTTGGCAGATATCGAAAGGATCCGCCGGATTCTGGGCGAAGAGAAACTAATCCTCATCGGCCATTCTTTCGGCGGTTTCCTGGCCTCGCTCTATGCGGCCGAGTTTCCCCAGCACGTTGAAGGGATGGTGCTACTTGCCCCAGCTAATATGCTCGTCATGCCCCAAGAGGATAGCGGGGTCTTCGAGGCAGTACGCGCACGCCTGCCGGAGGAGATGCGCCCGGAGTACGACGCTTTTATGAACAACTATCTCAACTTCAAGGATATATTTTCCAAGTCCGAGGATGAACTGGTCGAAATGAACCAGGAGCTTAGCCGGTACTTCACAGCCGCGGTGGACGCCGAGACGATGGAGGCCCAAACAGTGGATCAAGCGCGGCCAGCGGGGTGGGGCGTCCAGGCGATCTACTTGAGCATGGGGAAACGCCACGACTACCGCGCCGCACTCCAGGCGGTCGAAGCTCCGGTACTGATTGTGCAAGGCACGGAGGATGCGTTTCAGCCGGAGAGCGCCAGTCGTATGTACACTGACGCCTTCCCTAATGCCGAACTTTGCCTGGTCGAGGGCGCCGGACATTTCCCATTCCACAATCACCCCGATGCATTCGCGCAGATCGTGGGCGAGTTCCTGAGTGATCTGGAGTAGATGTGAAAAGCCCCGCCCTGTGACTGAGGTCTCCTGACGGTTTCATTTGAAAGCCAAGTAGGATTCAGAGCGCCTTCCTTTGCCCGCTTGGGAATTCGAAGCAGATCGACGGGGAAAATCGCCTTAGTTGCCCCGGAACGTGCTCAACCAAGTTCAAGGCAACCTCGTGCATCTCCAGCCCCTGGTACCGGTACTGCTTCGTTGGCCCCGCTCACACAATCTTTGACATCGGCTGCGAGTGAACGTACAATAAGGCCGTTCCAAGAAAATAAACCTCCCAAATACAAGCGATTTTCCAAGGAGAAAGCATCTGGTTTGGAAGGTTTTAAATTTTGGAACTACCTAAAGACATCAGCTGAAATGCGAAGAGGTTTCCACGATTGATAAATCACCAACAATAAGAAAACAGCGAGGGAGGTAGCGCAGGTCGGAATGGGCAGTCCGACCTACGTCTATTTCAAAGGAGGATGACAGATGGAGATCAAAAAAGCTTTGGTGCTGAGCGGGGGATCCATCAAGGGAGCGTTTCAAGCGGGAGCGATTGCCGAGCTGCTGGCATCGGGCTTTGTGCCGGACGCCATCTACGGCACCTCGGTGGGGAGCCTCAACGGCTCATTTCTCGCGGATCGAGCCGGCCGCATGATCAGAGCGGGCCAGGAACTCGACTGCCCGGCCCTGGGGCAGCAACTGGAGGCGTTCTGGATGAATGATCTCCATTCGCCCTCTCAGGTGGGCGTCCAGCGACGGCTCATCCCCCTGATCATCTCGTTGCTGCGGCGGAACTTCAAGGGACTGATCGACACCGGCCCCCTGCGGGAACTGGTGGAAGCGCAGATCGATCCCGAAAACCTGCGCGCTTCGCCGATCAAGTTTTTCGCCTGCGCCGTCAACCTGGTGACCGGCGCGGCGGTCTATGCCAATGAGGATTACTCTGGCATCCGCGACTACATCATCGCCAGCACAGCGATCCCGGTCGAGATGCCCTACATCACCATCGGAAAATCGCCCTACGTGGATGGCGGCGTGCGCGAGGTCGCGCCGCTCAAGCGCGCCATCGACGACGGCGCGGAGGAAATCGTGTGCATCATCTGTCAGCCTGAAAAGCTGCAAGGCGCCAGCTTCGAGCCAGGAAATCTGCCTAAGTTTGCGATGCGGCTGATGGAGGTCGTCACGAACGAACTGGTCAACAACGACATCGAGCAATTCCGGAATGTGAATCGCTGGGTCGAGACGTTTCAGGAGGTGCAAGACGACCTGGAAACGCTTCTGGGCAGCCAGGATAGGGCCGAGACCGACAGCGCCGAGATACTAGAGAAGATGACTGAGTTGCCATTTGCGAAATGGCGGCGCATCCCCATCACGGTGATTCGACCCGATAACGAGATCGTGTTAGATCTCCTGCACTTCACGCCGGTGGAGATCCAGGAGGTGCTCGAACAAGGCCGTAACATCGCCCGGCGGGATCTGGCGACCACGTAGCGAACATTGACCCCATCAATCGAGAGCAGAGGCGGAGCCATTGGCTTCGCCTCTTTGCCATGTAGGTGATGTGGTTCTTCAGGAATTCGCCGGGTGCAGTCGTACTATCCCCACCCGCAACTCATTAACAACACAGAAAAGGTCTGTGAT
>JAAAOZ010000468.1 GCA_009908585.1 Chloroflexota bacterium | reverse complement strand
GTGCGGCAGGGGGTGGATCCCGACTCAGAGGCTCTTGATCCCGCGTATGAGTACGAGTTCACGACGGACGGGGGGGCAGTCGCCAACTTTGTGCAGGAAATGGAGATGGTCAGCACGCCGCCGGGAACCCCGCTCTATGATACGATTATCAAGGCCATGCGGTACACGGTTCAGGTGAGCGAGGAACCGGTGGGGCGGCGGGGCATCATCGTCATCACCGACGGGGGCGATCGGGAAAGCCGCAACAACTCTGATGTGGTGGTGGATGCCGCGCGCAATCTGCGCGTCCCGATCTACACCATCGGTTACACAGGCGGCAGTCGCGAATATGACCAGTTTCTCAATGAGCTGGCCAATCGCACCGGGGGCGACTACCGCAATACGCCCGACTCAGAGCAGTTCGACGAGTTTCTGGGCGAGCTGCGGGAGGAGATGACGAAGCGTTACACGCTGACCCTCTCGGTAGGCGACTTTGAGAGTAGCCGCCAGATCCTCGATGTGCGCGTGGATCATAACGACATGGTCGGGAGTGACAGTCTCAAGTTTGATGTGGACATTGATCCGACGCCTACACCAGAGGCCATCGACGTGACGGCGACGCCGGCGGAAGGGGCCAATGGTGGGAACAGTGGCACTGGCGGCAATGGCGAGAAGACGCTTCTGGAGAAGGTGCGGGCGTGGGTTGAGGATAACGTCCTCTATGTCGCGATTGGCGGCGGTGCTTTGTTGCTCCTTCTGATCGTGGCGATTGTGCTGTTGCAGCGGCGTAAATCGGCCGCACCCGGCGGCGAGCAGGTGCCGTACGAACCGCCTGAGCCGGGTGCTTGGGATTCGCAATCCGCTGATTGGGGGGCCGCGCCCTCCGGCGGCGGGGCAACCGTCCCTGGCACGTCAGGTCCCACGGAGATGGGAACGGCCGGGGCAACCGAGGTGGACGAAGGCGGTGAATGGGGTGGTGCGCCCACGCCCTATTATCAAGATAAGACAGAGGCCGCTGCGCCCGGTGCACCGGGGGCGTACAAGGATTTTGATCCGCCGCAGCCCTCGGCGCCGCAGCCGCCCCAGGCAAGTGGAGGCGGCCCCCAGGATGGCGGCACGGTGATGTTGGATCGTGGTCCTAAGATGGAGCACGAGGCGCTGTTGATCGATCGCCGGGCAAATCGCACGCACGAGTTGTCGCGACCGGAGATGCGGCTAGGCCGTTCGTCTGATAATGACATCAAATTGGATAGTGAGAAGGTCTCACGACGCCATGCCTTGATTATGCTGGAAGGCGACACCTTCTACATCCAGGACTTAGGGAGCGCCAACGGCACCTTCGTCAACGGAAAACAGGTACGGGATCGTGTGGCGCTCTATAACGGCGATGAGGTGCGGTTAGGAGATCAGACGTTCCTCTTTAATCAACTCAGCTAGCGTCATTTTTAAAAAGACCTCCCAAAGTCGAGCGGGTTTCTGAGAAAAACCTATCGGATTTGGGAGGTTTTGAATCTCAGAATTTTTAAGGGAGTGTATGAGCATGGAACTCGTCATCGAACATGGAGCTACCCAGGGCGAGCGATTTCCCATCTCACAACAGCGTTTCACCATCGGGCGAGGCCGACAGTGCGATGTGATCCTGCCCGACACGCGCGTCTCCCAATGTCACACGGAGATCCGTTGGCAGGATGGCGCGTGGGTTGTTTATGATCTGAACAGCGCCAACGGCACCTGGATCAATCGCCGGCGCCTGAACGGCCCTTACCAGTTGCGCCCTGGGGATCAATTAGGCGTGGGGCGGACGATCCTTTCCTTTTCGAGCCTGGATCCTCCTTTAGAAATGGGATCGGGAATAGGAGCGGGAATAGGAATGAAATCCGGCGCGCCCCAACTGCCCGCCGCGCCCGTCCGTGACGTTGGCGGCCCGGTAGTCCTCGCCCTCAATGGCCTGACGGCCCTCGGCGCTCTGATGCTTATCATCAGCGCCCTGCTGAATTGGTTTAGTTATACCCTACCCATCGTGAGGATCGAGAAACATATTCGCGGCGTTGACTTTTTGATTGGTCGCGTCGTGCTGGTAGGTGGGATCATCGCCTTATTGCTGGCGCTTGGCGAGCTGTTGTTGCGTCTTCTGCTGCGCAGCGCGGCGCGCTCGTCTCGCAACCTGGCGGCATACGTGCGCTGGATTCCCTGGGCGTACGTGGCCGACAGCGGCGCCCTCATTGGACTATCTGTCGCGCAAGTGATTCAATATAACCAGGAAGCGCGAACCGAGTTGTTGCTGGGCCTTACAATCGAAGACATCGTTGAATTCGTTGGGCTTTCGCTTTCCCCGGAGCCGGGCATCTTTGTCGCCGGGGCGGGGTTTTCGCTGTTGCTGATCGGTGCAATAGGCCAGCTCGCGATGAGGAAGTCAGCGGTTTAGCCTCGACGATTTGGGGGATAGGATGAGCATCAGCTCTTACATCTTGCAAATTCAAGTTTTGCATAAAAGTAGTAAAGGCGGCGACGAATATCCGGTGCTGAAAGGCGAACTTAAACTAGGACGTCGGCCGGATAATGATGTTGTTCTAGATAATTCCAAGGTCTCCGGTCGGCACGCGAAACTGATCTTTGATCGGGAAGCGTTGCTGGTGGTGGATCTCGACTCGCGGAATGGGACACGCCTTAACGGACAACCTCTGCCGCCTCAGACGCCGACGCCATTCCGGCCCGGTGATGTGATGACCATTGGCCCGTTTGCGTTGCGCGTGCGGGAGGCGAAGGCCGATGCGCCCGCGCTGTCGCGTCGTTTCAGACGCATCAAGGTCAGTGATCCTTCTCAACCGAAAGCAGATGACGTCAAGTCTTGTCCGCAATGTAATGCGCCGGTCCGGGCGAATGCGCGCTTCTGTGCCTATTGTGGCGCGACCGTGGACATCGCATTACCGGTGTCTCGAGCGCGTGTTGGCGGCGAGCATGCTACATTAGTCGTGCGCCGGCCCGGTAAGCAACCGGTCGAGTATGACCTGAAGCGGGGTAAGTTGCAAGCCGGGCGCGGGCCGAGAAATGACATCGTCTTGGATTACCCCACTGTCTCTGTGCATCACTTGCAATTGGATGTCGGGGCGCAGGATATTCAGGTTACAGATCTGGATAGTACGAACGGAACCCAAATCAACGGGCGGCTCATCTCGCCCCGCACGCCGCGTCCTTTCCGACTGGGCGATGTGATCCGCATCGGCAGTCGCCGGGGCGATTCGTTGACCATGAGGTTGAAACGTCGCCAAGCGGAGAGCCTGCGCATGCAGCCGCTGGGGTTGCACGAGCTTTCGCACTTTCCGAGTGTCGTTATTGGGCGCAGTTCAGGCTCCCAGGTGACACTCAATCATCCGATGGTGTCGAGAGAGCACGCGGAAATCATGCGCCAATCCGGAGGTTATGCGATCCGCGACCTGGGCAGCATGAACGGCACCTTTGTGAATGGGCAACGGATGAACGGCTGGCAGCAGTTGCGCACTGGCGACGTGATCCAAATTGGCCCATTCAAGCTGGTATACGACGGGCGCGTGGAGAGCTTGGCGACCGCCGTGAGCCAGGGGCACCGCCTGGATGCGCTGCGGCTGGGGAAACAGGTCGAGAGCGGCCTGATGATTTTGAAAGATATCTCGATGGCCGTGCAGGGGGGCGAGTTCATCGCCCTGGTCGGCGGCAGCGGCGCCGGCAAGAGCACACTGGTCAAGGCGATGAACGGATTTAATCCGGCCACCCACGGGCGGATGTTGATCAACGGCGACGATCTGTATACCAACCTAGATGCTTATCGCACCCTGATGGCCTATGTGCCCCAGGATGACATCATCCACAAGAAGTTGCCAGTGCGCTTGGCGCTGTGGTATGCGGCGAAGCTACGCTTGCCGGACGCGAGTAATCGGGAGATCGAGCAGCGGATCGCGTCCGTGTTGAAGTCGGTCGATATGACGCAACATGCCGAAAAGCCGGTCTACGTTCTCAGCGGCGGGCAGCGCAAGCGGGTCAGTATCGCGGTCGAACTGCTTTCGCAGCCGGAATTGCTGTTTCTGGATGAGCCGACCTCTGGCCTTGATCCCGGCCTGGAGAAGAAGATGATGTACGATCTCAACCGGCTGGCGGATCAGGGCCAGACGGTGGTACTGGTGACGCACGCCACGGCGAACATCGAGCAATGCGACCAGGTTGCTTTCCTATCGCGGGGATATCTGGCCTATTATGGTCCGCCCCACGAAGCGATTGACTACTTCCAAGCGCAGGATTTCGCCGACATTTACATGAAGCTGTCCCAAGAAAGCGATCCTGCCACGTGGAATAAGAAATATCGCCGCTCGTCGATCTGTCGTCAATACGTGAAAGAGCGCCAAGCGCCCATTTTGAAGGCGCAGCGTCAATCGCCACAACAAAGGGCGCCTCAGGCGCAGCGTCGTCCGCGCCCCACGCGCGATTCTGCCCTGCGCCAGATCGGTGTGCTGGCGCGCCGTCACCTCGATCTCATCCGCCACGATTGGATCACGCTGTTTATTTTATTGATTATGATGCCGATCATCTCGTTGCTGTTTATGGCCGTCAGTGCAGAGGAAGATCTGGTTGGATGGCAAATACCCCAATCGCACGTTGAAATGAGGCTTAGAGAGACATTGGAAGCCAACGGTCTTCAGGAAGATGATCAGGCAAGTTATATGCCGGAGCCCACCGCCGCCCAGTTGATCACCATGTTGGGCCTGGCCCTGACTCAGGCCGGCACGTTCGGCGCGGCGTTTGAGATCGTCAAGGAGCGATCCATCTTCCTGCGCGAGCGCTCAGTCAACTTGCAACCGGGGGCCTATGTCGTGTCTAAAATTTTGGTGCTCGGCATGTTCGCTGTGATTCAGGTCGCCAGTTCTTTATTCATTCTGAGCTTGAAAGTCAGCATGGACTTTGATCCGATTCTGGGCTTATTTCCCACCGGGAGCATGGAATTATTCGTGACCTTGCTGCTCGGCGTCATTGCCAGCATTATGCTTGGCTTGTTCATCTCCGCCATCGTCCCCACCGCCGACATCGTGCTCTACGTCATTTTGGGCCAACTCTTCGCGCAGATCATTCTCTCTGGCGCGATGTTTCCATTGGAGGATAACTTAGCCTCCAAGTTGGTCATCTCTCATTGGACGATGGACGCAATGGGGTCAACGGTGAATATCCCTGAGTTAAATGAAGAGGGCCTCACCTGCAAAGTGAGCGTCGTGGAAATGCCTACAGAGACCGATGAGACGCGAGGAGAAAAAAGGATCGTTTGTCAATCAGCCGCGCGCGAGCCTGAAGAGTTGGGATTGAACTATGAGCATACGGCCGAGCATTTGTTGACGACCTGGATCGCCTTCATCATACAGACATTCTTCTGGGGGGGGGTAACGATGATCGTCCAAGCGCGGAAGAAATTCAAGTAGCCTATGAGGCGAGGGGATGCATCTATTTGTGCATTTGTTTGCGCATATATCTGTAATTGCAAGCTATTTTTACAAGGAACATGGTGAATAAAATGAATGCTTTCCATTACGTCTTGCAGGTTCAAGTGGCAGGCGGGGGTAGCGATGAGCATCCTGTGCTCAAAGATGAGTTGACCTTGGGGCGCGGACTGGATTCGAATAATGATGTCATCTTGGATGACCCGAAGGTCTCCGGGGGCCACGCCAAGCTGATCTTTGCGCCGGATGTACTGTTGGCGGTGGATCTTGGATCGCGGAATGGAACGTATCTTAACGGTCAGCCTTTACCGCCCCAGACGCCGACGCCTTTTCAGTTGGGGGATGTAATCACCGTCGGTCCGTTCTCGCTCAGTGTGCGGTTGGCAACGGCCAGCGTGCCCGCGCCGCCCCTTATCTCCAAGCAGGTCAAGATCAGCGCGCAGTCTCAGCCGGGGATCGCGGTGCAGCATGAGAATCGATTGACTAAATATCCCTTGGATCAACCCTCGCTGAGCATCGGACGGGCGCCGGGTAACGATGTGGTGATTCAGGATTCGCGCATCTCCGGCCAGCACGCACGTGTGGATCGATCCCGCGCCGGCGTCCGCGTCATCGACTTGGGGAGCCGCAACGGTCTCTTCTATCAGGGGCAGCGCATCGATTCGCGACGCTTGCAGGATGGCGATGTGGTGCAGTTGGGCCAATCCGTGACTCTGCAATTCCGCGCGCACATTGGATTTGTGCCCGCGCAGGCGCCGGCTGAGCGGCGCAGAAAAACTCGGCCTACTCCGCCTACGCCCCAGTCATTGGATCTACGCGGTAAGGATGTCATCAAAATTGGGCGTTCAAGTGATAACGACATCGTCCTGGAGCACCCGCAGGTCAGCCGCTACCACGCGATGCTGGAGCGGATGGGCGGGCGCTATCGGCTCTCCGATCTCAAAAGCTCCAACGGCGTCTTCTTGAATGGTACGCGCGTCGAGAACGAAGCGTGGCCTAATGAGGGTGACGATATCCGCGTCGGGCCGTTTCGTCTGCTCTTTGCCGAGGACGGTATCCAGCAGTTGACCGATCGCGGCATGCGCCTAGACGTCTTCGGGCTGCAAAAATGGGTGCGGGATGATCTGAACCTGTTGAAGGAGATTTACCTCAGCATCTACCCCCAGGAGTTCGTGGCTTTGGTGGGGTTGAGCGGCGCCGGTAAATCGACGCTGATGGACGCCATTAATGGCTTCCGGCCCGCCACGCACGGCGTGGTGTTAGTCAATGGCGACAATCTCTATGACAACTTCGATATGTACCGCAACGACATGGGCTATGTGCCCCAGCGGGACATCGTTCACAAGGAGTTGTCGATTTATGACGCCTTAGATTATGCGGCGCAGTTGCGGATGCCCGCCGATACGACGCCAGAGGAGCGCCATCATCGCGTGATGGAGGTCATGGATGAGCTAGATCTCACGGTGCGGAAGGATGTGCCGGTGCACCAGCTCTCCGGGGGGCAGCAGAAGCGCGTCTCGATTGGCGTGGAATTGCTCACCAAGCCGCGACTCTTCTTCTTGGATGAGCCGACCAGCGGCTTGGATCCCGGCACCGAGTACAAGATGATGCGCCTGCTGCGTGGCCTGGCCGATCAGGGGCGCACGATTATGTTGATCACCCACGCCACCAAGAACGTGATGTTGTGCGATAAGGTCATCATCGTCGTATCTGGGGGGCATTTGGCCTATTACGGCCCGCCGGAGGATGCCTTAACTTTCTTTGATCGGTACCGTACCGACGAACAAAAACGCATCAAGGATATGGAGTTTGACGATGTGTACTCCATTCTTGAGGATTCTGAGCGTGGGAGCGAGTTTTGGGCTGAGGAATACAAGAAATCGCGGCAATACAAAGAAAATGTCGTGGAGCGCTTGCACGAGGTGCACCAACCGACGCCGGCCGCGACTACGCAGATGCACGAAGTGCACGCGGCAAAACCCGGCGCCAGCGCGAAGCGGGTCTCTGCCCTGCGCCAGTTGAAAATCCTGATCTCGCGCAACTTCAAAATCATCCGCCAGGATGAGAAGGGCTTGGCGATGATGGGCCTGATGCCCTTTGTGCTAGGGTTGATGGACTTGATCTGGGGGCCGGATCTGTT
Organism: Chloroflexota bacterium; assembly: GCA_009908585.1. Taxonomy (GTDB): domain Bacteria; phylum Chloroflexota; class Anaerolineae; order B4-G1; family SLSP01; genus JAAAOZ01. Next base: position 4,709 of record JAAAOZ010000468.1, on the reverse strand, counting down.
CGATGCGATTCAAGGGAACCCCTCGCGCGCCGTATCGATGCTCTTTGTCGCTTCGGTGGTGACGATGTTGATCGGGTCCTTGAGCAGCATCTATGAGATCGTCAAGGAGATCGAGATTTACAAACGGGAGCGGGCCATCAATCTCAAAATATTGCCCTACGTCCTCTCGAAGGTCTCGGTCGGCGTGATCATCTCGCTGTACCAGGCCGCCGTCCTGTTGGTTTTCAAAATCATCTTCGTGATGCGTCCGGGCACGATCCCGGCCGGGAGCAGCGCGTACCTCCCCCTGTACATCACGCTTTTCTTAGGCGCGCTGGCCGGCTATCTGATCGGGCTGGCGATCTCCGCCAGCGTCCCCAAACCGGAGCAGGCGATGCTCGTGTTGATCATCGTCGTCGTGGCGCAGATCGTCTTCTCCGGCGCGCTGCTGCCGCTCAAGCAGACCATCGGGTACCAGTTCATTAGTCCCTTCCTCAGCAACCGCTGGGTGGTCGATGGTCTGATCAACCTCGTCGGCATCGGCGACCCGTTGATCCAGGACGAGTGTTGGACAACCGAGGACGGTCCGCGCCCGAAAGATAACGAGGGCGACGTGGTCGGGTGGAATACCCTTCTCAACGAAAAAGATGATGAGAAACAGGCCCTCAACTGCACGTGTATGGGATCGGCCATCTTTGAAGAGTGTCGCACCGCTTCCGACGAAATCTACCCTGGCGTCCTCAATCCAGATTTCTACACGGACGACGCGCGCGTGGCCTTGAGCCAGGGCGAGCCGGAGCAGCCGCCCACCCCCACGCCGCTGCCCTCACCGACTCCCTTGCCCACCCCTACGCCCTTGCCGACGGCGACGCCGGAAGAGGGGTCTTCACCGGGCACCTTGCAGGAATGCTATGCCTCGCTGGAGGAATGTCAAGAACAGAGCCAGCAACAATGCGAGGATTATATGGACGACACGCAGGAGCAGCAGGATGAGTACTCGGACGAGCGCGAAGAACAGATGGAGGATTATCAGGATCGGCGTCAGGAGCAGATGGAGGGCTATCAGAATAGCTTGACCGACCCTGGCGGATGGTCCGACGAGAAGCAGACCTGGGCCGAGAATCGCCAGCGCGCGATCAGCAGCGCGGAGGGGGTGCTGAAAAATATGTTCGATAGCTACGACTATGCCTTCGAGGGCGAGGTGTACACTCGCTGGGTATGGATCGGCGTCCTGGGGGTAGGTCTGCTGGGGCTGATCGTCGTCTTCCAGAAAAGGAAGGATGTGGTATGATGGGCGCCCAATATATTTTGCAAATTCGCACCGAAAAAGACCGCGTGTATGAGCAGCCGCTGCGCGATGGAGCCATCTCGATTGGTCGGCAGCCCGACAATGATGTGGTCTTAGATCATGCCTCGGTTTCCGGCCATCACCTCCGCATCGAGACGGCCCCACCGGGAGCAGGGGCGCCTTTCATGGTAGTGGATCTCGGATCGCGGGGTGGGACGCTCCTGCGCGGGCAGCGACTCGCGGCCCATACGCCCGTCCCGCTGCTGCCCGAAGCGCCATTGACTATCGGCCCCTATGCCCTGCGCCTCGTTCCGCATCCACGCGAACGGCCGACCATCGCTGCGCCGCACGCTCTATCTCCACAGACTTCATCATCATCCTCATCATCATCTTCTCCGGTGAGTCAGTGGTTGTGGATGTTGGCGGCGGCCGGCTTCACCCTAGCCTTGATCTCCCTATTGCTCAACGTCGTGTTGATCGCCAAACTGGGGCGCGTCGCCAGTGTGGGCCGTGAGATCGTAACGGAGATGGAGGGCGCGTTTGACGATCTGAACTCTGAGGGTATAACACTAGATGTTGAGATCTCCCAATCCATTCCCATTTCGGTGAGCGTGCCCATCGATGAGGTGTTCAACGTGGATGTGGAGGACAATGTGACCATTGATAAGGTCGTCCAGACGGAGGTGACTATCCCGGTGGTAAATCGTTCGGTATTGATTGACATCCCTATCCGCGCGACCCTCCCGCTCGACGAGATTGTGCCCGTACACTTCCAGGAGACCATCCGTTTCAACGAGGAAATCCCGGTCGAACTCTCCGTTCCCATCCACTTAGACCCAGAGGCGTTGGGCCTTGGCCCGCTGATGGAAAAGATCCAAGGGTGGATGGCGCAACTGCGAGATGTGTTTTGATTCTATATCAGCAAGGTGCAACGCACTTGGACTTAAGTAACGTGGGTCTTTTGGATTTTGCCGGGCAACCCCCTCTGTATCCCTAAAAGTAGCCAAGAATTGCGTGTTTGTGGGGATTACAGACCTTTTTCGCGTCGTCACTGGGTTGTGGGTGGGGATGGTATGATTGCATCCGGCGAATTCCTGAAGAGCCAGTAACGTTACCCTGATGCAGTATATATCTGGTGACAAGCATAAAAGTGCGTTGCACCTAGGTAGTTCCAAAAATTAAAACCTTCCAAACCAGATACTTTCTCCTCGGAAAATCGCTTGTATTTGGGAGGTTTATTTTCTTGGAACGGCCCTATCCAGAACGGTTACTTGATTTTGAGGAGAGGATGAGGGGGAGGGTAGAGATATGCGTAACCCTTCTATAATTGGTCCATATAGCATCGTCGAAAAGCTGGGACGGGGCCGGCACGCCACGGTCTACAAAGCGCAGCAGCGGGGCTTGGAGCGTCCCGTGGCGTTGAAGGTGTTGCGTCACTACGATCAGGCGACGTTGGAGAAATTCGAGCGCGAGGCGCGCCTATCCGCCAGCTTGAAGCTCCCTGGCGTGCGTCAGACCTATGAAGCGGGCCAGACGCGCGAGGGCGATATCTTTCTGGCAATGGAGTATGTCGATGCCTCACTCAAGGATGTGATGCGCCGGCAAGGTCGGCCCTTCACCCGTGATGAGGTGGTGCGTTTGCTCACGCCCATCGCCCAGGCCTTAGATGCGATGCATCAGCAGAGTTTGGTGCATCTGGACATCAAGCCGGAGAATATCCTGGTCTCCGCAAGCGGGCGTGCGGTCCTGGCCGATTTCGGCATCACGCGCGAGCAGGGCGCCGCGACCACGCAGGGCACGCCGCGCTATATGTCGCCGGAGCAGGCTACGGGGAATCGTCCCGTAACTCCTCAGAGCGATGTTTACTCCCTGGGCATCGTCATCTACGAGATGCTGACGGGGCGTCCGCCCTTCCGAGGCGAGCGCGACGATGTGCTGTTGCTCCAGCACGTGCAGGATGCGCCGCCCGCACCGCGCGACTTGAATCCCCACATCGACCGGGCCGTGGCGCGGACGCTGCTTTCGGCGCTGAACAAGGAGCCGCACAGACGGCCCCTCAGCGCGGGCGAGTTGTTGCGCGAACTGGCGGCCGCGCACTCGACGCCGCTCGAAATTGTGGTCGATACGGTGCGCGAGCGCCCGCAGGTGGCGCTCATCCCGGCTGGGATGATGGCGATAGCGCTCTTTGGATTCTTGGTGTTTGGGAAGGATGGCCCATCGGCCCCGCCGACGGCGACGCTGGTGGTGCTCACGGAGACGGCGACGGTTGAGATTACGCCGTCGTCTCCGCCTACGCCTACGGTTGAGCTAATCGAGGCGCCTACCTCGACGCTCAATCCAGAAACCCCCACGCTCACGCCATTGCCGGTGACGCCGACGCCCGCAGCGACCCAGCCGATTTTGCAGCGACCGCTGGGTGGGGAGCGCATTCAGACTACGATAGTGCGCTTTGAATGGACGGGGCAAGTGGGCAAAAATCAGAGCTTTGTCCCCCGAATTTATCATGTAGAAAGCGGTCGTTCGGTTGAATGTGAATTTGTTGGCTCCCACGCCTGTGAGGCTGAGTTGCCGGGAAGTCGTTTCGGTGAATGGAAATGGTCCGTTGCCGTCGAGCCAGGCGATCTGCGGAGCGAAGAACGTAACTTTTGGTTTGGGTTGTATAACGAGTAAGGTGAGGTTATCCAATGGCAAATGGAACAGGTACTTTAACGGTTCAAACGGTGGCGGTCAAGCTCACGGACCAAGGACGGGATCGCGACCATAACGAGGATTGCGTCGGCATTCACATCCCATCAAAGGTGGGCATCCTGCGGACGATGGGCGCGCTGCACTTGGTGGCCGATGGCATGGGCGGGCATCAGGCCGGCGAGGTGGCCAGCGAGGAGGCGCGCGAGGTGGTTATGCGGGAGTATTATCAGCCCTCCAGTACCACCGGCTCCTTATCCCTGGATGAAGATATCGCTGCGCGCCTCAAGCGCGCGGTGCGCAAGGCGAATGAGGCCGTCTACACGATGTCCCAATCCAGTGCGCAGCGTAAGGGCATGGGGACGACGACCGTGGCTGCCGTCGTGCGTGCGGGTGAGGTTCACATCGCCAATGTGGGTGATAGCCGCGCTTATCTCTTCCGCGATGGTAAATTGCGGCAGATCACCAGAGATCACTCCTTTGTGCAGGAGCAGATCGACGCCGGGATTTTGACGCCGGAGATGGCGCGCAATCACCCGCAGAAGAACGTCATCACCCGCGCGATGGGCCACCGTCCTGATGTCGAGGTCGATACGTTTGGGATGCAGGGAAAACTGCGCCCCGGCGACAAGATCCTGCTCTGCTCCGATGGCCTCACTGGCCCCGTGCGCGATGAGCAAGTTGCCGATATTCTGCGCCGTTATCCCATCGATGAGGCCGCGAGGCGCTTGGTCGATGCCGCCAACGCCAACGGCGG
>JAAAOZ010000384.1 GCA_009908585.1 Chloroflexota bacterium | reverse complement strand
ATATCGACGGCGCCATCGAGCTTTTCCATAATATGACGAATAATGATGAGTTCGAGGCGATCATATTTCTCGAACATCTCTTGCCGTCGTGTGGTTGTGAGTGCATTGTGTCGATCCCACGCCCAGAAGCGGATCATGCCCTCTGGACGCTCCGGCAGTGCATCCGCTGGTGTTTGTGGCGCGGCCGGCAGGCCGAATCCCAGCTCGATGTACGGGGGGTGCTCGGCTTGGAGGATGAGGTTGCGGAGGTAGATGTACCAGATCTCCTCGATCAGCGTCGCGTCTCCCAGGGCGATGGGCCAGATTTCCGGTACGATAACCTCGGCTTGATGTTTCTCAATCAAGCGCGTGATGCGATCACGCACGCCGTCGACGACGCCGGCCATATCCAACGGCTCGCGCGTCACCTGGGGTTGGGATTGCAGGGCGTGCAGGAGCAACAGCGCGTCCACGATGTAATTGGCCTTGTAGGCGCGCTGCGCCATCAGGCGCAGATAGCGGCAGCGCTCCTCGTCGGACAGCACCGGGTAGATTTGTTCGAGTACATCGGAGAAGCTGCCGATCAATCCCAATGAGTTTTGAATATCAAACGTCATGACATGCGTCATAATGCTCAAAATCTCATTATTAGATTGGTAGCGCGTTTCTAAATCGGAGACGCGCTCTCGAAGCGCTTCGACCTCTTCGATGAGTTCTTCCTTAGATTTCTCAGAATCCTTCATAATGTCCACTCCTGATGCAATAGGCTACACTCCATAGGGTGAGGCTTTATTTAATTATAGTTAAATCATGGCTGGGATGCAAACTCAAATCAGCAGAGGGAGCAAATTGAATCCGATGATGGAGAGCGGACGACGCAAAAAGGCGGTATTGTTGATAGAATGTTGCCGTATGATGTTTTTATGGTAGAATGCATACTTGGGCTTAGGTCGTTCCAAGAAAACAAACTTCCCAAATGTGGATGGTTTTCGGAGTAAGAAAGTTGGTTTTGGGGAGTAAGTCCTGGAACTACTTGACAACCCAAATTTACACGCGACTGGACCTACGGAGGGGCGTGCCGGCGTGACACCGGTCCCTCAGGGGTGGATAGTCGCGGAGGCCAAAAAACAAATAACTTTAGGAGGTTAAATAACTATGTCTGTTGTCACAATGAAAGAGCTGCTGGAAACTGGTGTACATTTTGGGCATCGCACACAGCGATGGAACCCGAAGATGGCCCGCTATATCTACACCGATCGCAACAACGTTCACATCATCGACCTACAGCAAACGGTGCGTGCCATTGATAAGGCGTATGCGCTGGTCCGTGATACCGTCGCGCAGGGCGAAAAGGTCCTGTTCGTCGGCACGAAGCGCCAGGCGCAAGAGACGGTCCGCCGCGAGGCTGAACGTTGTCGGATGCCGTATGTGAGTTTGCGTTGGCTGGGGGGCACCCTCACCAATTGGCAGACCATCAAACAGCGCATTGATTATATGAAGGACTTGGAAGCCCGCCGTGATGCTGGCGAGTTCGAGCTGTTGGCCAACAAGAAAGAGGCGCTGATGCTCAATCGCGAGATCGAAAAGCTCAATCAGCGCTTGGGCGGGGTGAAGGATATGGGAGATTTGCCGGGTCTCGTCTTCATCGTTGATGTGCGGGAGGAATACACCGCCGTCCGCGAGGCGGATCGGATGGGCATTCCCATCATTGCCGTGGTCGATACGAACTGCGATCCCGATCTCATCGATCATGTCATCCCGGCGAACGACGACGCGATCCGCGCCATTCGACTGTTGACGTCGAAGATGGCCGACGCGGCCTTAGAGGGATTGGCGCTGCGCAAGACTCAGGCTCCGCAGGAAGAAGAGATTTACGCGGAAGATGAGAAATACTTAAGCCCGGAGACCTTGGATCGGCTCCGCAAGCTCAAGTTCGCCGAGGAAGGACAGGAAGAAGAGGCTGCTATGGCCGTCATCGAAGAAGCCACCTCCGCCGAAGTAGAAGAGACGGCAGAGGCGGCAGAGACAGAAGAAGACGAAGAAAACGACACCGACACCGAAGAGGGGTAAAAATCACCATGGATATTTCAATTGAACAGGTAAAGGAATTACGAGAAGCGACAGGCGCCGGGGTTTTGGATTGCCGCAACGCCCTGGAGGTCACGGGGGGCGACTTTGACAAGGCCGTCGAGCACCTGCGCGAGAAGGGCATCGCGGAGGCGGCTAAGCGCATGTCCCGCGAGGCCAACGAAGGCCTGGTTGTTTCTTACATTCACGGCGAGGGTCGCATCGGCGTCCTGGTCGAGGTCAACTGCGAGACCGACTTCGTCGCCCGCACAGATGAGTTCGAGCAATTGGTGAACAATATCGCGATGCAGATCGCGGCGATGGCGCCGCTCTACATTACCCGCGAGGATGTTCCCGAAGAGGTCATCGAGCGCGAGAAGGAGATTTACCGCGCCCAGGCGTTGGAGCAAGGGAAGCCGGAGCACGTTATTGATCGCATCGTCGAAGGGCGATTGGAGAAGTTCTATCAGCAGAGCTGCTTGATGGAGCAGGAATTTATCCGCAACGACGAGATCACGGTTGAGGAATTGCTCAAGAACGAGATTTCCACGATCGGTGAGAACATCGTCGTGCGACGTTTTGTCCGATTCGAACGTGGAGAGAGCCTAGAGGCGTAAGCCTCTAGGTTTCTTTGTTGACTTAGGCGCGGGAGGGATAGCGTGACACAACCGATCTACAAGCGAGTTGTCATCAAAATCGGCGGCGAGGCCCTGGCCTTAGCCGATGGCACCGGGATCGATCCAGATCGCGCCGATAAGGTGGCGGAAACGATCTCCCAGGTGCAAGCGCGGGAGGTCGAGGTTGGCATCGTCATTGGGGCCGGTAATCTCTGGCGTGGGCGCGATGGGCTGGATCATGGTATGGATCGCGCGCGTGCGGATCACATCGGGATGTTGGCGACCGTGATGAATGCGTTGGCTTTGGCCGATGCATTGGAGCGTCAGGGCGTCCCTACCCGTGTCCAAACCGCGATTCAGATGCGCGAGGTCGCGGAGCCGTACATTCGCTTGCGGGCGACGAGACATCTGGAAAAGGGCCGGGTTGTGGTTTTTGGCGCGGGCACGGGCAATCCCTACTTCACCACCGATACGGCGGCTGCTCTACGCGCCGCCGAAATCGGCGCGGATCTGCTCATCAAAGCGACCAAAGTCGACGGCGTCTACGATGATGATCCCAAGACGAATCCAGACGCCAAGCGGTTCGAGAAACTCACCTACTTGGAAGCGCTCAATATGCAAGTGCGCGTGATGGACTCCACCGCGATTACACTGTGTATGGATAATCACTTGCCCTTGATTGTGTTAAATCTCTGGGAAGAGAGCAGCTTAGCCCAGGCGCTCCAGGGGACGTCGGTTGGGACGTTGATTTGCTGATTACGGGTCTTTTGGATTTTGCCAGGCAATCTCCTCAGTAGCCCTAAAAGCAGCCAAGAATTGCGTGTTTGTGAGGATTACAGACCTTTTTCTCGTCGTTGCCGGGTTGCTGGTGGGGATGATATGATTGCACCCGAAGAATTCCTGAAGAACCCTGATTACATCTCATTACATCTCCATGGATAAACAATACGTTTAGAGATAACGGGGAGACACCTATGTCACTTAAAACGATTCGGAAATTGATGCATGAGACCGAGCAGCGGATGGACAAGACGGTGAAGGCGATGGAGGCGGATTTCAAAGGGATTCGCACCGGACGCGCTTCCCCCGCATTGATCGAGCGCGTGATGGTTCCCTACTACGGCACACCAACCCCCTTGAATCAACTCGCCGTTATTTCGGCGCCGGAGCCGCACCTGCTGGTGGTTCGCCCCTATGATCCATCCTCAATGGAAGATATTGAAAAAGGTATTCTCCAGGCGGATTTAGGGCTGAATCCCGCCAACGATGGCCGGGTCATCCGGGTGCCAATTCCTCGATTAACGGAGGAGCGGCGTCGTGAACTGGTCAAGCTCGTGAATCGCCGGATGGAAGAGTGCAAAATTGCGCTGCGAAATATCCGACGCGATACGTTGGAGCAATTGCGTGAGTACGAGGATGATAAAGTTATCTCCGAAGATGAACTCACCCGGGGCAAAGAGCGCCTTCAAGAGGTGACAGATGAGTTCACGGAGAAGGTCGAAGATATCGGCGCGCGCAAAGAAAAAGATATTATGGAAATTTAGCGGGTGTTTGTGAAAAGGTGGCGGGCAAGCGTTCTCTGATCTGAGATGTAGGGCGCTTGCCTCATCACTTTCTTGCTTCTGTGTCATTCGATTGGAAGACCCGTCGCGTTTAATGCCCTCTGTTGCTACGCCGTCCTAAATTGCATCCTCCGGTAAACTTTTCGCACGGCCATACGCGGCGGTCGTTTTAAAGACGGTCTGATTTTGTCCTCTGTTTTTACCCACGCCCTTGGTTTAGAAGCATCTCATCGTTTATCCGATTATCCTCAAATATAATCTAACTGTGGAGATATTATGAACGACACGGTTGAAACGAAGGCATATCCCGCACTCCCTTCCACACCTGAACACGTGGGGATCATTATGGATGGGAATGGACGGTGGGCTAAGCAGCGTGGCCTGCCTCGATTGGCAGGACATCGGGCCGGCGTGGAGAACCTACGTCGTATCCTGCGCGCCGCCGTGGAACTTGATGTGCCGATTTTGACCTTGTTCGCCTTCTCCACCGAGAATTGGAAGCGCCCTAGTCGAGAGGTGCAGGGCCTGCTTCGGCTATTGGCCGAGAGTTTGAATAAAGAAGTTGACGAATTACACGAAAATGGTGTACAATTAAGACATATTGGTAAGTTGGATCCCCTGTCTGATACCCTCAAGAAGAATATCCGCGAAGCCGTGGAGTTGACGCGGCATAATGATCGATTGATTGCGAACATCGCTTTCAATTATGGCGGGCGGCGGGAAATCGTTGAATGTATCAGAACACTCATCCAGCAAGGTATCCCGGCGGAAGAGGTCACGGAAGAGGTCATCAGCGAACATTTATATACGGCGGGCCTCCCCGACCCAGATCTCATCATCCGCACGAGCGGAGAAATGCGGGTCAGTAACTTCTTGATTTGGCAAGGGGCCTATGCAGAATATTACGTCTCCTCCGTCTACTGGCCGGATTTCGATAAGGATGAATTTTACAAGGCCCTCGAGGCGTTTAATGGGCGTCAACGGCGCTTCGGAGGCTTGCCTGCTCAATCGGCAACGGAGGCGTAAGGCTCCTCTTCTCTATCTTCGTGCCGTAGACTTACAGAGTTTCTTAAGCTGTTTCAGGATTTAAAAGTTCCCCTGATATATTTCTCTTCGCCCATTTTCTGGGTTTTATTTTCTTGTAACGCTTTATCATTGTATCTGTTTAGTTTTCTGAGCAGATCAAGGTGCAACGCACTTGAACTGAAGAAAAGGCTCCGCCTCATGCAGTATTTGCCTGGCGATAAGCTCAAAAGTGCGTTGCACCTCACAAGACTAAACGGTTACTTATCATCTAAAAGATGAAACTATCGTCATTGCTGGAACTTCCCTCAATCTCACAAGAAGCACAGTGCATCATGAAAAAGAATCATCTGACACCTAACGTGAACAAGCCTTCTCCGAAAAGATTCCGGGTCTTTTGGATTTTGCCGGATAACCCGCTCATTTGCCCTAAAAGCAACGAAGATTTGCGTGTTTGTGGGGTCTGCAGACCTTTTTTGTGTCGTTACGGTACTACTGGTGGAGCATAGTACAGTTGCCCCCGGCGAATTCCCGAAGAGCCAAGATTCCTATTTGCCAAATTCTTGCTCATTGTATCCGAATTTGACGAGTTTAGGCCCTAAGTTATGAAATTCTCGTCAACTCAATGGCGGATTATCAGTGCCCTCGCCCTAGTTCCGATCGTCATCGGGGCTGTCATCGTTGGCGAGATGGCATTCTCCTTATTGATTATTCTCTTGCTTTTTCAGGCTAGCCGTGAATACGGACAGATGATGAAGCGCAAGGAATATGACCTCTCCCTTCCATTGATGTGGGCCATCCTATTACTGTGGGTGGCGAGCGCCCGTTGGCTGGATGAGCGATGGTTGGTGCCTGGATTGACGTGGTTGCTTCTATTATCGATTGTGTGGATCCTCTACAAACATGAAACGACCTCGAACTTATCTAATCCCCTCGAGCTGTGGGCTTTGACCGTGTCCGGGAGCCTCTATTTGGGCATCGGCGGCGCGCATTTGCTCCAACTTCGCGCGCATCCTGATGGCCTGTGGTGGATATTGACCACGCTGTTTATCGTATGGACCGCCGATACTGCCGCCTTTTACTTCGGGCGGATTTGGGGAAAGCTCCCTCCTTGAGTCCTGGCAAGAGCTGGGAGGGGATCGCGGCGGGTGTTGTGAGCGGCCCCCTCGCTGGCGTGGGATTGGCCGCCTTATGGCCGTGGATCGCTGCCCGCCCGACGACCCCTGTCATGTGGCAAGGCGCCCTCCTGGGCGCTCTGCTCGCGACCCTCACGCCCGCCGGCGATTTCTTCATCTCGCTGATCAAGCGCCAGGTCGGCGTGAAAGACACCAGCGACCTCATCCCTGGCCATGGCGGCGTCCTCGACCGCATCGATAGCATCATCTGGGCCGGCATTATCGCCTGGACCTTCGTGAGCTTGTGGTAGTGAGGTGGCGACTCATATAATAATGAAATCTACCTTCTTCGTATATCGAAATAAGTTTTGTGTTATAGAAGGAGCTTGTGCCTATGAAGAATAATTCCTTGCCAAGACTTGATAAAGATGAAGCTCTTAGACGAGAGTTGCTAAAATTTTGCCGTCTTGCTCCTGGTGATATATGGATTGATCCTGTAAATCAACATAAAGTTGGTTGTCTTGATGCTACTAGTTCATCAGATATGAGTAAACTTATGGATGGGGAGTTAGCTAGTCTTGCAATTCATGATCCTCCTTATAATCTTGTGGCTTTTAAGGAGAGGGAATTGAAAGAATATATCAGCTGGTGTGAAAAATGGGTTGCTAATACTTGGGACATCTTGGGTAATGATAGCGCGTTCGATATTTGGTTAGGGGCAGATCAAAAAAATCAATTTCAACCCTTGCCCGATTTTATGATCATGATGCGAGATACAAACTTTGAAGCAAGAAGCTTTTTGACTATGCGGAACCAACGCGGATATGGCACACAAAAAAATTGGATGGCCGTTCGGCAGGAATTACTATATTACGTCAAGGGGGAGCCAGCATTTGAAGTACAATATACTGATATCCCAAAGATATTGAGGGGGTATTACAAAAAAGTTGGGGGACGGGTGACGGAGAATCTAGAACGTAGTAAGTCTAAAAATATTCGTCCGGGAAATGTTTGGGTCGATATTCAACAGGTTTTTTATCGAATGGAAGAGAATGTATCCGGGTGCTATGCTCAAAAGCCGTTAAAAAGCATTGAACGCATCATTGAAGCCAGTTCGAATATTGATGATTTGGTTGTTGATTTTTTCAGTCATTCGGGCACCACTTTGATTGCTAGTGAGTTACTTAATCGCCGATGTTTTACAGTTGACATTGATCCTGTTTATTGTGAGATTACTATTCGAAGGTTAGAATATTTTAGGAAATGGGGGAAATTGGGCTGGCAGAATGGAAATCCTTTTGAAAAAGAACTGGGATGGCCCACACCAGAGAAGTCAGGGAAGAAGGTAAAAGAAACTCAGGAACGAATTAGTCAACCTACGCTTTTTAGGAATTGAATATGGAGAAACTCAAAGCTGAATTAGATAGATTTATTGATGAATTAAAAGAAGCTGAGGAATTTAGAGCGCGACTTGAGTCGCTTGTATCAGTTTACCCCTTTAATGAATACGAGTATATCATTTCAACTTTGCTGGGAGCGGATATTTTATCACTTGATGATTATTATGAGTTGCGTGATGAATATATAGCTAGGAACTTGTATCTGTATGTATTTGAGATAAGTGCTCCTCGGGGTTTTGGTGAAAGATGGGCACAAGGACAGCTCAAATCATTGGTTCCTGCACTCCGTAAACCTTCGAGAAAGTTAGATGTTGATTATTCCGGGCAATACGATTTGATTTTGGACCTCGATGAAGGCCTGATTCGAATTGAAGTAAAAGCCTCTCGTGCAGTTGATTTCGATAGCAGTGAGTCATTATACGTTAAAGCTTTGGCCTCCGATTCTAAGAGGCGATTTGATATGAATTTTCTTGGGTTGCCGTATGGCGTGACATAATTCGTTATTGGGTATTGGCGTCAAAAGAAGTAGAAGAAAATCGTCATGACTCAAGTGGTCAACACCGGGGTAATATTGGGGAAGGACAGCTTCATCTTAACCAGGATAATATTGATGATTTTAGTAAATATGAGGCATCCAGTGATAAACTCTATGAGGCTATCTTGCAAGCATATCACCGACAAGTGAATGGTGTCTAAAGGAGAACAGTGTGAACAAACAGGACGAACATCAGCAAGAAGACGAACAGCTAGACGAACAGCTAGAGGAAGCATCTCCACAAGAAGAGCGTGGGGCGGAGGCATCCGAAGAGAAGTCGGCAAGTACCAAATCAGGGCGATCGGCGGATGATAACGTGCTGCTGAATCTGGACATGCACGCGCTGGAGCAGATGCGCCTGCAAGAACTGCGTGAGTTGGCGCGGGACTATGATGTGTCCGGATATAGCCGCCTCAAGAAAGAGGACTTGATCCTACTGCTGCTCAAGGCCAAGACCGAGATGCAGGGGTTCAGTTTTGGCGGCGGCGTGTTAGAAATCACCAGCGAGGGGATTGGGTTCCTGCGCTCCGCGCGATATGCGCCCGGCAATCAGGATGTCTATGTCTCTCAGAGCCAGATTCGGCGCTTTGGATTGCGCACCGGGGACATGGTCGTCGGTCAGGTGCGTCCGCCCAAAGAGACGGAGAAATATCGGAGCCTGTTGCGCATCGAGGCCGTCAACGGCGTGGATCCAGAAATGTCGAAAAATCGTCCCCGCTTCGAGCGTCTGACGCCCATCTTTCCAGAAGAGGCGTTCAATTTGGTCTCGAATCCGCGCAACATCACCCAGCGATTGTTGGAACTGGTCGCGCCGGTTGGGTTTGGGCAGCGAGGTCTCATCGTTTCGCCGCCCAAAGCCGGGAAGACCACGGTTCTCAAGAAGATCGCCAACGGCATCTCCCACAATCACCCTGATGTGCACCTCATGGTGGTGCTCATCGGTGAGCGCCCAGAGGAGGTGACGGATATGGATCGCTCGGTCGATGCGGAGGTCATCAGCTCCACCTTCGATGAATCGATGGAGCATCAGGCCGGTGTGGCCGAGATGGCCCTGAATCGCGCGAAGCGCCTCGTGGAGATCGGGAAGAATGTCGTGATCCTGATGGACAGCCTCACGCGCTTGGCGCGCGCCTACAACTTGGTCGTGCAGCCGAGCGGTCGCACGCTTTCGGGCGGTTTGGATCCGGCGGCACTCTACCCGCCCAAGCGATTCTTCGGGGCCGCGCGCAATATCGAGGAGGGCGGCAGTCTCACGGTGCTGGCCACCTGCCTGATCGATACCGGCAGCCGCATGGATGACATGATCTACGAGGAGTTCAAGGGGACGGGCAATATGGAATTGCATCTCAATCGCAGGCTGCAAGAGACCCGCGTCTTCCCCGCCTTTGACATCCCCCGCTCCGGCACGCGCCGCGAGGAGTTGCTGCTCGATTCCGACACGCTACGTAAGGTGTGGCTGATGCGTCGTATGTTCTCAAGGATGCTCTCCGGTTCGGGATCGAAGCCCGGTTACGACATCACCGCCGGCACCGAGGCGCTCTTGCAGCAGATGCGCAAGACGCGCACCAATCGCGATTTCCTCGATCAGTTGACCCGCGATCTGAGATAATCCAGTCGCCTCGTCTGTTCATTGAGCTTCTCGCTTCCAACGGGCAACCTTCGTTGGCGCGTTGTGAGTTGCGATAACGCCCTTTTTGAGTCCATTGGAGGGCTTGATGCCCCAGGACTGTATCTTTTGCCAAATCGCGCAGGGGAATGTGGCCGCCGACGTGATCTATCAAGATGACGAGGTGACCGCCTTCCACGATGCGCATCCCCAAGCGCCGACGCATATCTTGATCATCCCCAATCGCCACATCCGCACGCTCAAGGCGACCGGCGAGGAGGACATTCCCTTGCTGGGCAAGTTGCTCGCCGTCGCCCGCGATCTGGCCGAGGAGGCCGGCGTCGCGCAGAGCGGCTACCGTCTGGTGCTGAACACCGATGAGCAGAGCGGTCAGACGGTCTTTCACCTCCATCTGCACCTGCTGGGCGGCCGCCGGATGGGTTGGCCGCCAGGATAATAAGGACGTTAGTTTAGATAAGGAGCGTGCCGATGCAATGTCCTAACTGTGGTTTCGATAATCCGCCGGATGCGAACGTGTGCCAGCAATGCGAGACGCCGCTTCCCCAGGGCGCTCCCCCGCCCGCGAAACAAGCGGCATCTAGTTTTAGAGTTGGCCAGCTTTTGCTCTGGCTTTTGGTGATCCTTTCTCTAGCGCTGAACGGCGTGTTGATCTACGCGCTCTTTGAGGTCCGCGAGGGCGCGTTGAATACGATTGCGTCCCTTCAAAACACGGTAATTCAATGGCGCGATGAGACTATCGTTGTCCCCGTCGAGGTAGATCAGCAGATCCCCTTTCGGAGCACTGTGCCGATCAGCGAGACGTTGACGGTGCCCCTGAATTTTGATTATCCCCTTTCGACCGTGGTCAATACCTCGGTCCGAATCCCCTTGGTGGGTGAGCAGGACATCGCTTTCCCCATCGATACGATCATCCCCGTGCATTACACCATAGAAGCTCCTGTCCAAGTGAGCGTGCCGATCTCGATGACCTATCATCTTCAGACTGAAATTCCGGTCTCTGTGGAAATTCCCCAAGTGTGGTTGGATCAAATCAGCACTGTCCTGGAGGAAACCGAATCCGCTTTGAGGTATGAATAACATCATCGGCTGAAGTGACACTTCCCACTACGTTGATGGCGCCCCCCTCCCGTATAATTCTGGTAACGTCCCAGGGTGGATGCATGGGACGTTTGTGATTTATGCATAGAATGTTGTATCAAGGGGGATGAGATCGCATCGATCCGGTCGCGCCGAGAGGGCCAGACGCGCATAGAAGATTCGCAGCAACAACAGCACATTCGCTCGCTCTTCACGCGCATCGCTCGCCGCTACGATCACGTCAATCGCGTGATCTCCCTCGGTCAAGATCAACGTTGGCGCCGACAAGCAGTTGCACTCCTCGATCTGCCCCCTGACGGCATCCTGTTGGATGTAGCGACGGGCACCGGCGACGTTGCGCTTATCGCGCATGAGCGCTATCCATCGGCGCACATTGTTGGCGTCGATTTGACGCCGGCGATGGTGCATCAGGCGGCGCGCAAGACGGACCGGGGAGCGGAGCAACTTCGGTGGGCGCTGAGCGACGGTTTATCCTTGGCCTTTTCGGATAACACGTTCGACGCGGTCATCTCGGCCTTTATGATCCGTAACGTCCCCGATATCGCCCCGGCCTTTGCCGAGCAGCGACGTGTGGTCTCGCCCGGCGGTCGCGTCGTCTGCCTGGAGATGACATGGCCCAGCCGCTTCCCGATGTCTTGGCTATTTCCCCTCTACTTTTTCGGTTGGGCCGCCTTGGTCGGCCATCTGCTCTCCGGTGATCGCGAAGCCTATCAATATCTCCCGCGCTCGGTTCGCCAATTCCTTGCTCCCGAAGCCGTCGTAGCGACAATGCAATCTGTTGGCTGGCGCGAGGTGACGTGTTCGATGCGGATGGGCGGCACCGTCGCGATCTACACCGGCATCAAATAGAGGTAACTCGAGCAGATTTCTCCATTGAACAGCGATTGAAATGAACAATTATCATCTTATGGACAGTTAGGAGGTAGGATGTGAGCGAAGCACAAGACCCCCGCCTGGAAGAACTTCGGGCACGACAAGAAGAAGCCCGCCTGGGAGGTGGGCAAGCGCGGATCGATAAGCAGCACGCCAAGGGCAAGATGACCGCCCGCGAGCGCATCGATAAGTTTTTAGATCCCGGCGCCTTCCAAGAGCTACAACCTCTGGCCATCACGCCGACGGAGGGCAAAGGCCCCTTCGCCGGGGATGGCGTCGTCACCGGCTACGGTGAGGTCGAGGGGCGCACGGTCTTCGTCTACGCGCAGGATTTCACCATCTACGGCGGCTCCGTCTCCCTCACCCACGCGCGAAAGATCGTGCAGGTGCAGAAGATGGCGATGAACAACGGCGCGCCCATCGTTGGGCTG
>JAAAOZ010000141.1 GCA_009908585.1 Chloroflexota bacterium | reverse complement strand
CTCATAAAACCCGTGTCCTCTTGCTGGATGTATAAATCTCCTCGCGCCTCCTCGACCTCCTCTTCGCTGCTCGAATCCATCATACCGGAGAGGCCGGTGCTCACCGCCGCCGTGAAGAGCAGCGGCAGCAGCACGAAGAAGACCAGTGAGACGGGTGACGAAAATTCGCGCAAAAACTCGTTGCGGATCATCGACCAAATTTTTCGCATTATCTATCCCCTTTGCCTCTATCCATCTTGGGCTACTTGAATTGACGGCGGAAGCCAATCAAGCTTAAGATGTAATAGCCAACCGTGAGCGCCAAGGCGCCGCCAAGCAGGGGTAAAATCTCCTGCAAGCTCTTCCCATTCTGGAGATTGGAGAAAATCTCGATGCCCCAGGCGTTGGGCGTAACCAGGCTCACCGTCTGCCCCCACGCCGGCATATTGGGACGCGGCACGAAGGTGCCGGAGAGCGCTGCCGCGACCAGGCTGAAGGCGGTGCCAACCGCGCCGGCCTGCCCGGGCGATTGCGCCCAGGCCGAGATAAACGCACCCAATCCGGAAGCGCAGAGTACCAGCACCACCATCGAAATGGCCACGGCCACCGGCGCCCCCCAATACGCACCGACCAAGCTGGTCGCGCCCCACAGCAGGAGCATTTGCATCAGCCCGGTGACGGCGATGCCCGCCATCTTGCCCAGGAGTATGGTCAGCGGCGGATTGGGCGTGATGAGCAGTCGGGGTAGCGTGCCGCCCTCCTGCTCCGCCAACAGCGTCCGCCCACCGGAGGTGATGGCGAACATCAGAAAGAGCATCGCTTGCGACGCGGCGGAGTAGCTGAGCCAGCTAAAGCCACGCCCGCTCGGCGATTTAATCCGCAGACGGATGGGCAGATCGTAGGATTGCTCCAATTCGGCTGCGCCTTGGCTGCCGCCAAAACCGGCGAAGGTATCGGCAAGCTCCGCCTGAGCGTTATCCTGATCGCTCATCGACAGATCACCCGATGCCATCTGCGCGCGGATGATGCGCGAGACGATAGCGTCGTAGCCCTGCGTGGTCAACTGAAGTTGCGTCAGCCCCTGGGTGACGATGCTTTTCACAATCATCGTGCTGATGCGCCAATCGGGGCTGGCGTACAAGACCACCTCGGCCGGCTCCGAGGGCGCTGGGGTTTGGATCTGAGACTGGACATAGGCCATGCTGAGCGCCTGCCATTCCGCCTCGGTCAACTCCGGCGTCTCGCCCTCTCCCCAGGTCTCGAAGTCCACGCCCAAGATCTCCTGCGCGGTCTCACTGAAGGGATAGAGCCGCGAGGTGAGGTCTGAGGGAATGATGACCAACACGGCCACGTCATCGGATTCGACGCGCGCGCGGGCCGCCGCCTCCGCCTCCTTCGAGTTGGGCGCCACCTCAAGTTGCACGAGAGGTGTGACCCCCTCCATCGCGAAGACATTCACCAATTCCTCACTCAAAAAGCCCTCGTCCTTGTTGATAAGGATCACGGGGATGTCGGATAGGCCAGAGCCGCCGTTGCCAAAGGCGCCGGCGATCACCAGGGTGATCACCAACGGCGTGACCAACATCGTGATGATGAGGCCGCGATCCCGAAAAGTAAGTCGGATTTCTTTTAGGATCAATATCCATAATTTACGCATCGGCTCTCCTCCAGATTCCTCGACGTTCAATCACGCAAGGCGCGGCCGGTAAGGTGCAGGAAGACGGTCTCCAGGTTCGGCTCTCGGATTTCGATGGTCCAGCGCGGAGGCCTGGCTCAGCACAGTGGGCAACATCGCTTCCGCCGAGGGCACGTTGATCACCAGCATCCCCTCACGGATGCTGGCCTGATCCACGTCCTCCAGCGCCTGGACGGCCTCCTTGAAGTCCGCCAGGCCATCGCCCTGCCACAATTGCAGCATCAGCGTCTCCTGCTGGCCGACCAACTGGATCAACTCATCCAACGTGCCCAGCGCGATCAATTCGCCATGATCGATGATGCCAATCCGGTCGCTCAGTTCCTGCGCCTCCTCCATGTAGTGCGTGGTGTAGAGCACGGTCAGGCCCTCGTCCTTCATCCGCTTCACCCAATCCAGGATGTAGCGACGGCTCTGCGGGTCGATGGCGACGGTCGGCTCGTCCAGCATCACCAGCGGTGGATTGCCCAGCAGGCCCACGGCTAAGTTGAGACGGCGCTTCATCCCGCCGGAATAGGTATTCACACGATCCCCAGCGCGCTCGGTCAAACCGGTCAACTCCAATTTCTCGTCAATCTCACGTTTGAGCGTGGCGCCGGTCAGGCCACGCATCTCGCCCCAGAAGCGGAGGTTCTCCAGTCCCGTGAGGTTGCCGTAGAGCGCCAGATCCTGGGGCACGACGCCCAAGCTCTGCCGCACCGCCATCGGCTCCGTACGCACGTCGTGCCCGTTGACGTACGCCTCGCCCGACGTGGGCGGCAGCAGCGTGCTGATCACCGAAATGGCCGTCGTCTTGCCCGCCCCGTTCGGCCCCAGCAGACTGAAAATCTCCCCCTTTTGAATCTCGAACGAGATGCCGTCCACCGCGTTCGGGCCTTCTGGCGTGTATCGCTTGACCAAATCCTCTACCTTGACTAACGCCATACGTCTACCTCCTCTAGATCTCTTTCAACAAATCTCGTATCAGTCGAGGTGCAACGCACTTGAACTGAAGGAAAGGCCACGCCTCATGCAGGATATGCCTAGTGAAAAGCCGAAAAGTGCGTTGCACCTAAATCTCTTTTAACTCGTTCTCGAAAGGATTTTTTACCTGATGATACCCCTGCCAACGCGCCAGCATCTCCCGCAGCCCACGCTCCAAGGTATATTGAGGCTCAAACCCCATCTGAAACAACTTACTCGCATCTATCTTGAAGCTGATCTCCGTCAAGATGTCCTGATCCGTGTAGCGAACTTCCGCCTCCGGCACCAGACGCTGCAACATGTGGGTGATATCGCGAGCGGAAGGATTGAGCAACGCTGCGTTGATGATCTCGCCGCGCCCCGCGCCATGCTGGAGACAGAAGCGCAGCGCCGCCGAAGCATCGCGGATGTGGATCAGCGGCCGCACCTGCTTCCCGCTGCCGTAAAGCACCATCGGGCGTCCCACCCCCACCAAAAAGGCTAAGCGATTGGCCACCGCATCGAAGCGCATCGCCGGCGCATTGCCGAAAGCCGTGCCCAGGCGGACGATGGTCGCCTTCAGGCCGCGCTGACATCCCTGCTGCACATCCTCCTCGCCCTTACGCTTGGAAATCGAATAGGGGCCAATGGGATGACATGGCTCGTCCTCAGTGAACGGGCCGCCGGGGCCGTAGACGCTGGCGGAACTGACGTAGAGCAGCCGCTCGACGCCGCTATGGAGCGCGCAATCGACCACGGAGGCGGTGCCCCAGTGATTGACCTGCTCCGTCCATTCCGGGTGATCGAAGCTCAACGGGGTGCTGACCAGCGCCGCGAGGTGAAAAACCTCGCTCACGCCGCACATCGCCCGCTCCAGGTTGAAGCGATCCAAGATATCGCCCTCGATGAACTCATATCGGCCCGCGCGGGGCAGATCCATCAGGCCGCAGTAGTGGTGGCGATGCAGATTATCATAAATGCGGATGGTATAGCCATCAAAGTCGGGGTCGTGAACCATATCGCGGACTAACTGCGATCCGATGTATCCCGCCCCGCCTGTGATTAACACAACTGGATTCTCGTTCTGTGTGCGTCGCATAGTCGCCTCTCCCTCCTCGCTATCAAGCCTCTTCTTTTTCCCAATCCAAATGCAACCCACATTCCGTCTTTTCTTTGTCCGCTTCCGCCCAACGCCCGGCGCGCGCATTATCGGCATCGCCAGAGGCCGATAAGACTGGTCGCGTGCACGGCGCGCATCCCACGCTGGGATAGCCCTGGTAATAGAGGGGATGCACGGGCAACTCGTGCACATCGCGATAGGCCGCGATGTGCGCTTCCGTCCAGTTCAGCAGGGGATGCACTTTGAGCAAGCCAGAGGTCTGGCGGATGACGACCTCCAGCCCTTGCCGGTTTTTCGTCTGATCACGACGCACGCCGGCAATCCAAGCGCGAAACGATGTCAGCGCCTCCTGCATCGAGCGCACTTTGTTGATATAGCAACAGAGATCAGGATCGCGCCGGTAGAGGCCCTCGCCATACCTGCGGAACAACTCGCCCTTGCTGATCGCGGGCCGCACGACGCGGATATTCAAGTCCCATCGCGCCTGTAAGCGATCACGAAACGCAAGGGTCTCTGGAAAGTGAAAACCCGTATCGATGAACAATACGGGCATCTGCGGGCACGTTTGGGCGATCATGTGGAGTAGCGGCACGCTCTGCGTCTGGAACGACGAACTGGCCGCCACCTCCTCCGGCCCGAAGGTCTCCCACGCCCAGGCCAAAATATCCTGGGGCGAGGCGGTTGCGAAGCGCGCGTTCAACGCAGCCAGCGCGGCATCGTCTAACGCCAAATCGCGAGTCATAGATCCATCTCGAAGTGCATATTGCCCTCCCGCACGCCTAACGCGCGGAAGCCGTAGATCTCGTAGAAATCGATGACGCCGTGCCACGTGGCCGTCGTCTCCAGCACCAGGCGTCGATAGCCGACCTTGCGCGCCGTCGCGCACAGCGCATCCAGCAGCGCCCGCCCGATGCCCTGACGGCGACAACCGCGCGCGACGGACATCCGCACCACGCGCGCCGTGCCCTCAGCTCCGGCCTCCGGCAAGATCGCGCCCGTGCCCACCAATCGCTTCCCCTGCCACGCCGTGAGGAAGCGTCCCTCGGCGTAGGTTGTAGCGATATCGTCCAGGTCGGGGTTCAACGTGGGATCGAGCGCGCCCCAGTGCTCCACCAGCCCCTCTAAGATGAGAGTCTTCGCGGCAGCCTGGTCGCGCCGCTCAAAGGGCCGAATGGTCAGCGACGACATCTACGCCACCCGGATCACATCGCCGCCGGCCGCGCGCGTCAGCCGGTCGCGCACCGCCAGCCCCAGGCCGGCGCTGCCGAAATCGCGCGCCAGGATGACGGAGACGCCCGCCGCATCCAAGGCGCGCAAGGCCGCGAAGAGCTGTCGCGCGATGGTCGTTACATCGCCTTGCGCGCCTAACGTCTGCACGACGCCCGGCGCACCCGCCAAGGCCGCGCGATCCTCCTCGGCGATCAACAGACCCACGTGCTCGCCCTGCTCCTCCAGCTCGAAGGCGGCGGCGCGCAGCGCGGGCAAGACGACCGCGCGCGGCCCGGTGTAGAATCGCACGTTCGCGCGCGGCGCGTAGTGCTGATCTAACGTCCCTGGTGATGGGATTGTCTCATCGGGCGATATCGGTCGCTCGCGCACGGCCACCTCGCCCAAGACGGCGAGCAACGCCTCGCGGCTCACGCCACCGGGGCGGAGGATCGTCGGCGTGGGGGTCACCAGCGAGAGCACCGTCGATTCGACGCCGACGGGCGTGGGGCCGCCGTCGAGGATCAGGGGGATGCGCCCGTCGAGATCGGCCAGCACGTGCTCGGCGCGTGTGGGGCTGACGTGACCGAAGCGGTTGGCGCTCGGCGCCGCGATGGGCGCCTCGGCGGCGCCGAGCAGGGCCAGCGCCACCGGGTGGGCCGGCACGCGCATCGCGACGGTCTCTCCGCCGGCGGTCACCACATCGGGGATGCGCTCACCGCGCGGCAGCACCAGCGTCAACGGACCGGGCCAGAAGCGGGCGGCCAACTCGTGGGCGACGGGCGGCACGTGCGCCGCGACCTGCGGCAGCCACGTTACATCCGCCAGATGAACGATGAGGGGATCGTGTGCGGGGCGCTCTTTGGCCTCGAAGATGCGCTGCACGGCCTCGGCCCGCCAGGCATCCGCGCCCAAGCCGTAGACCGTCTCCGTCGGGAACGCGACGACCTCGCCCGCGCGGATCAATTGCGCCGCCTGGGCGATGGCCTCCGGCGCGGGATGTTGCGAATCGACGGGGAGGACACGGGTTTCCATCGTCACACTCACGTCCTCGTCACGACTTGCCATTCGACAATGCTCCGCGTCTCGGTCCCGAAAGCCACGCCGATGTGGTAGATGTGCTTCTCCACCTGCCGATATTGCTCATCATAGCCACGCGCGGCGATCTGCTCCAGCGCCGCCTCCGCCGTCCCGTCCAACTTGAATTCGAAGATGAAAATCCCCTCGTCCACCTCGATCACTGCATCGATGCGCCCGCGATTCGTCCGCACCTCCGACCCAATCTGCAACCCCATCAGCTTGAAGATGAGATAGAAGACCGTCTGGTAATAACGCTCCTGTGAAATCTGGATGTCGTAGGGAATCCCCGCGAAGAAAACGTCCAGCGCGGCAAAGAACTCCTCCCACGCCTGCGCCTGCAACGCCTCCAGCAGATCCCACAGGTAGCCGCCGATCAAGCCGTTGCTCGCGCTACTGAATGCATCTAACAGATGATGCATAAAGGCATTCTGCACCTCGTAGTTCGGGTACGAGAGCCGGTAGAGCCGCGAGCGCGGATCGTAGTCCTTTATCGTCAAGTAGCCCGTCTGCCACAACAGGGGCACCGGACGCAGGTCTTCGATCTCGTAACTGCTGAAGGTCAACTCGCTCACCCGCAGGGACTCCAGTTCGCGCACGTCGTAGCCCTGCGTCTTCAGCAGCTTGATCAAAAAAGTCGGCGTTCCCGTCTCGAACCAGTAGTTGGCAAAGCGCCGCTGCTTGAACAATAACAGCAATGAGAATGGGTTATAAACCCGCTCACCCTTAGCCGCGAAGCAGAATCCATCGTACCATGTCTTGATTTCATGGAGCAGAGCTTCCTCCGTCAAGCCTTCCTGAGCGGCGAAGTCAGTGATGTAATCCCGGAAGAAGCGCTGAACCTCCTCTTCCGTGATCCCCGGCAACGCGGCAAATGCCGGACTCAATGTGATGTCCTCGAGGTTATTCAGTCCAGAGAAAACGCCGACCTTGCTGAACTTGCTCACACCGGTCAGGAAAACGAAGCGCACGTAGGCATCCATCCCCTTGATCACCGTGTAGAAGCCCTTCAGCACCTCGCGTATCCGCGCCGCCGCTTCTGGATGCTCGATGTTATCAATGATGGGTTTGTCGTACTCGTCAATCAGGATCACGACGCGCCCGCGATCCGCTAACGCCCGTATAAGGTCGCGAAATTTCTTTTGATAATCGCCCGCGCCCAACGTGACGTCTTGATCCGCCGCGATTTCTTCCAACCGCTCTGCCAGCTTCTGCTTAAACTCCTCCGCATCCTCCACGCGAAACAAACTGAAATCGATGCGGATCGCGGGATGAACAGGCCACGCATAATCGCTCCCGGCGATCCACAGCCCTTCAAACAGCTCCTGGCGCCCATCGAAGATCGCCTTAAGCGTTGATAACAGCAGGCTCTTGCCAAATCGGCGCGGGCGCGAGAGAAAGTAGACACCTTTGGAGACTTTCACCAACTCATAGATCCAGCGGGTCTTATCCACGTACAAAAACCCACTTTCAATAAGATCGGGAAATGTTTGAACACCGATGGGCAACGGTTTCAACATCTCAACACCTCCGCAGTTCACTCAACGTTACATCAGCCGGTGCTTTGTTTCGCGGAGATCAACACCCCGCGATGCATCAACCTATCGGCAAAACTGAGCACATCCGGCTCGACCACGTCAAGCTCCGCGCCGAAGTGCTCCGCTACCGCCGTGGCGATATCGTGCAGCGAGCGCGTCCCATCGGCCAACTGCAAGACCAGCGCGCCGGTGGCATTGAGCACGATAAACTTGCCCTGCGTGGGCAGCACAACCACCGATTCACCATCGGCTTCACGGGTCACAACATCGGGTTGAACCACCAAGACATCATCCCAATTGGCCATCGAGGACCTCCCAAAATGAAACATCACGTCGAAAATGAAGCGCGTAGACCGGCACATCGGCCATCACGTCCTCCCAGCGCGCCATCGCTTGGGGAAGCCAGGCCGCATCGGAGGAGAGCACGGGGGTGTTGGCGATGAGTTCGCCCAAACTCTGCGCCCGCGAGAGCGGTTCTAAGAATATCTCCATATCCTTGACCAACCACAGCAGAGAGCGCAGCGGCGCGCGGATCACATCGCCGCGGCGCTTGCCAAACGGCGTCGCCTCGATGCGCCATCCGTGCGCCGCATCAGTATCGGGCCACAGCAGCACCAAGTCATCATTCAGTACGGGATCGGGTGCGGAAAGTTTCGCGGCCGTCGTCTTGCCGCTGCCGGACAGGCCAAATATCCCATAGCCCTGATCCTGATGGACGATCCCCGCCGCGTGGAAGAGCAATCCGCCCTGGGTGAAAGCTTGGAGAGCGCACGCCACGCGCACGAAGTAACTCACATCGCCGGGGGTGGCCGCCGGGTGCGCGTGGAGCCGCGCTGTGTGCGCCTCAGGGACAATATAGCCTTCGAATCCGGGCGCTTCCAGCGTGCAACGCCCGGCCTGACAGCGCGGCAACGTCTCGAACAGCGGCGCTTCGGGGACAGCCAAGTTGCTCGCCTCGGCCAACTCCACCGTCCATTTGCGGCGCACGAAGTCGGAACCCCAATCATCCCAGGCGCGCGCCAGTGGCGTCACCCATCGCGGATGTCCCTGCACCGACATTCTTATCTCACCCAACGCCATCGACCATTTCATTCGCGCTTCGACCTCCGTCGTCGTATCAACAGCCAGCTGCCCAGTCCAAGCAATCCAGCCCCTTCGACGCGGCTCCAGAGACGCGGCAAGCCCGCTCGCGTCGAGACCGTCTCTGGATAGGCATTGACGGCGCCATCCCACTCCACCTCTTCGATGCGGTAGGTGTATTTGCGTCCCACCGCCGCCGTCTCATCGATGAAGCGATACTCCGCGCCGGCGATCTCATCGCCCCGTGCGGGGATTAAGTCGGAGTTGACCTGCTCGAAGTGAGTAGTGCCCGCCTCGGCGCGGGAGACGTTAAATCCGGCGGTTTCCACCTCGCTGGCGGTCTCCCACGTCAGGGCGACGGGCGGCGGCGGGAAGATAAGCAATCCTAGACCAATAAGAGCCAACAGTATGGCCAGTAGATCAGCAAGCTTCATATTCATTTTCAGTGAGCCAGTCAATCTGATTCCTTTGTATACTCAGCGGTGAGGCCCTGACATATCAGGGCCTCCAGTCAAGTCAAGATCCCCTCACCATGAACTACCCTGCGGAAGCCGTGTCCCCCTGCCGACGCAACCAGCGCCGAGGGTCGCTCGCTACGCCGATATAATCAAAGAGAAACGCGCCAAAGACGCCCATCATCAAGCCAAGGGCCAGCCCGATGGCCGTGTTCATCATCTTCTGCGGCTCGACCGGCAAACGCGGCGGAACCGCCGTGGAGGCAAAGCGCACCTCGGTGCTGCCGGTCGCCTGGGCAATCTCCAGCTCCTGCTGCTTGGACAAGAGATTGCTGTAGGTTTGCCAGGCCAAATCCCGCTCCTGCCGCTTCTCCTCTTTCAAATTCTGAAGTCGCACCATCTCGGCCTTAAGCAGGCGTACCTCTTGTTCCAATCGATCAATCTCCTGTGTGAAGGGCGTTTCCAAGACATCTGAATAGGTCAACAACCCCTCCCAATTGGCCGTGCGTTCCAGCGCTTGCTCGGATTGGGACGCTGACATATCCAAATAGTCGGAAGTCAAGGGTTGAAGGAAATCATAACTCTGATTTTGGGCCAACGCTGTCTCATACTGCTCAATGATGGACGCTTGCGTCGCTATGTCAGCTTCCATCATCGCGATCAAATTTTCGAGATCGGCCAATTGCTCCTCACGGCTGAGATTGACCGTCAATACCTCCTCCAACGAAGTCGCCTGTAGTTCCAGGCTTTCCACCGGCAGCGCATTCATCGCCAGCACTCTCTGCTTGAAATTATAGATGGATAGCCCCAGCGTGCGCGCACTGATCTCATCGCCGTTCATCAATTGCTCGCGCATAAACTCCGCCTGATCAAGGAGCGTTTCAAAACGCCACTTACGCTCATAGGCATCCGTGTACTTCCTGATCATCTCATTACGATGGCTTTCAAACGTGAGCAAATTAAAGTTAATCTCCGAGCCAACAGTAGCGCTAAAAATGCGTTTTTGGACATCTGTCTGGCGCCTCACAATCCCCGTCACGCTATTCTGACGGCCAGTTCGCAACCTATCCAACAGCGCCTCTTGCTCGGCCACCTGACGTTGCAACTCACCAATACGATCTTCTTCCGCTAAGAATTCAACCCACGCCGCCTCCGCTGTATCATAAGCTGCCTTGGCATTCTCCACCTGAGATTGAATATCCTCAAAGGGGATCGCGGCGTTGGTGCCATAGATGGTGTTGACGTGACGCTCGAACGCCTTGGCCCAAGCGTTTGCGATCAACGCAGCCTGTTCTGGATCTTCATCGGAGGCAATAATCTGAATTGTGTTGCTCTCGCCGCCTCCCTCAGGGGATAACAGTTCCCCTTTCACTTTAGACGAAAGCACCGAAGGCTCTAACTCTTCCGGCTCCAATACACCGGCCAATTCCTCCGCTACCTGCGAGGCGATGGCCCCATCTTTGACCATCCCCGTCAAGGTATTCAATCGCCGCGAAGTCCGGTCGATCAAAGCCGAAGACCCCTGCACCTGCGTGCTGAACAGCAGATCCTCCTCCGTCATTGATTGGATATCGGAGCCGAGCGAGACCTCAACCTTGCTCTTCAACAACACCACGCCAGCGATAGCTTCATACGTGGGCATCATCCATGAACTGACCAGGTATGCAGTGCCCCCCACTAAAACGGCGGCTAATCCGATCAGCCACCACCAGCGCAACAAAATATCAATATAGATTCTCAGATCGATTTCTTCTTCCATGACAAACCTAAGCCTCCCTCGTTAAAGTTTCTCCGTCTTTGAATTGCTCCCTATGACAATAACGGTCCGCCGCCCCTATCCAACCAATAAATAGCCATGGCATAAAGGCCGCTCGCGTATTCCACATGGTATTATCCACTAAGCCGTGAATCCAGAAAGCCAATAAACCCGAAAATAGGCCCAGGGTTAGAGCTTTCAATAATCTATCCCCTGCCCTGAAAGCTTTGAATGTCCTTACGCCCATCCACGCAGTTAATAGACAAATAGCTAAATAAGCGATCAGTCCAGGATACCCCAAGTCCACCCCTACTTGGAGGTAAAGGTTATGCGCGCCGGGATTCTGCATCTCATAGAAAGGATAAAGCAAAGCTGAAACCTCATTAAACGCGCCCATACCAACCCCGGTAAACGGAAAATCGGCCAACGCCCACAGGGCCGCCTGCCATACGCGCAATCTAAAATCTATCGTGCTGGGATCTGTCGCCCCCTCCGCAAACTCCGGCAGCGCTTCTGGGCTACCAACATTGCTCAGAAGCCACATCGCGCCGGCGATGCTGACCAATCCCATCCCCAGCGTCCATCGCCGATATCCCAAAAGCCAAAGGGCCATCAATATCCCACAAGCGGCCGCAATATATCCCCCCCGTGATTTAGTGAGCAGTAAAATTGTGGACATGAGACCAAAAGCAGCGATCAAACCGATGAAGAGCCTCCGTTGCCACACATCCTCGATCTGCCCCTCATGTCCAACAATCAAATGCAGGAGCCAGGAGAGCGGTAAGGGCAGCCCCAGCAACATCAGGGAGGCCATCACGTTCGGATGTACACCATCGGAGAAGATAAGAGGAAAATACGCATAAACACGCGCGGGGATTAGGAAATCCTTATTCTGCGACCATCGAACCGCGACAGGCGCTAAAGAGGCCATTGCCACGCTGAACAGTACTAACACACCGGCCCACCAGATAAGATGCCGCCGCGTGCGCGCCAATTGCATACAGCCCCAAGCCGCTAATATACCACCGTATAATCGCATCACCTGAACGCGGGTCATATCTGGGAACGCCGTCACCAGTAAAGAGAGTGCAGCCATCGCACACAACAACCCCAAAGGCCAATCCAAGGGGGTGCTGAGATTTTTCGTCCGAATAAATTTAATACGCACCCTTCCCTCGCAACACCACCCACGGGGTCTTTAATAAGATCAAGATATCCAACCACAGGGAATAGTTTTGAATATAATACAGGTCCTCATCGGTGTGGAGATGCATCATCTTATCCGAACGCCCGTTCACCTGCCACCACCCTGTGATTCCCTGGGGAACAGCAAAGCGCTTGCGCTGCCAGTTCTCATATTCCTCGACCAGCCAAGGCATTTCGGGCCGGGGGCCAACCAAGCTAAGGTCGCCTTTGAGAACGTTAAAGAATTGGGGCAACTCATCCAAACTCCAGCGGCGAATAAAACGCCCAACGCGCGTGACACGGGGATCATCCTTAACCTTGTGGATCAGGTGGCCTTCCTCATCCACTTGATTGATCTTTTCCTGCAACGCCTCCGCATTGACAACCATAGAACGGAATTTATACATATCGAATAATCGCCCGTTTTCTCCCACCCGCTTCTGCTTAAAAAGGATCGGGCCGCGCGAATCTAATTTTATCGCGATAGCGATGATGATCATCACGGGCATAGCTAACAGGGTCAGCAGGCCGCCAATGACTAAATCAAAACCACGCTTGAGCAACCGTTGATAGTCATTCAACGCCGGATCGCGCAGATTGATCATCGGGATGCCGCCGAAATCGGAGGCCGTGGCTCGATAAAGCGCCAAACTGAAATAATCAGGAATGATGCGGATATTGACCGGCAATTCATGCAATCGCGCCACGATAAAATTCACC
>JAAAOZ010000023.1 GCA_009908585.1 Chloroflexota bacterium | reverse complement strand
GACGGTTGGTCAAAGGCCTCTCCAGGGTCCTTCCGTAGGTCAGTAGAGCTACTGGTCTACGATAGTCCCCGTAAAAGGAAAAGAAACATTACCCAAAAGTGTCAATCTATTTGAGAACCATCCCGCAACTGATACGAAACAACCCGGCGGAGGTGCGGCCTTAATCAGATGAGGATATTATCATGACAGTGTCCGGTAATCGTTTTAGTATGATCTGGCAGGATTGGCGCTGGCGGGTCCAGCGCGATGGTTGGCGAGCCGCGTGGCCCCATATCCGTCAGGAGGCGCTGACGCTTCCTTATCGGCGGATCAAGTTTGTCGTCGTGGCGCGCTCTCTGGCGCAACCGCTCCCAGAGGTGCGCGCCAGGGCCTCGATCACGGTCCGACCCTTCGCCGCCGCTGACCTGGACTTTGTGCGCCGTGAATATCTGCCTTCTGAAGCGCACTTGTGCGCCCAACGGCTGGCGCGCGGTCACGATGGCCTCGCCGCGTGCATTGATGGACAGATTGTGGGGTATGCGTGGAGCTGCACGGACGCTTCCCTCGAACGGGTTGACCTGCGCTTCGAGCCGGGGGATGTTCTCTTTACCGACGCCTTCACGGCGCCCAGCGCACGCGGGCAGGGCGTGCAGACCACGCTGTCGGCGGCGCGGCTGCGCGCGGCCCAGGAGAAGGGCCACCGACGCATCCTCGCCTACATCGCAGTCAATAACGCGCCCTCGTTGGCCGTGTGGCGGAAGAAGATGCACGCTGAGGTTATTGCTCACATCACGTTCACACGCATCGGTCTATGGCGAAAAACGAAATATGCTGATGGATAGATCACTTAAATAGGAGGGGGAATGGCTGACTTACTGCGTTTTACCGCACTCAAGGCATACGATCTGTTGACTGGACGGCATCTCCTCGCCCGGTTGCAGGAGCTAAATCGCACGCAGTGGCTGGATCGTGAAGAACTCTTGACGTTGCAGCGGAAGAAGCTACACGGTTTATTGGCTTATGCTTACCGGTATGTACCTTATTACCAACGCCTCTTTGATCAGGTTAACTTTAAACCAGACGATGTCCTCGCTGATTTGACCGCACTTCATAAGCTCCCTGTGCTTACCAAAGCTATTATTCGAGAGAACTTCGATGATATGCTGACCACTGAGGGCAAAAGGCGCGCTCAGATGGAAAAGCTGACCACTGGCGGCTCCACAGGGCGCCCCTTGATCTTCATGCAAGATAGCAACTTCCGCGATTATGTCACCGCCGACATTCATCGCCATCTGGGATGGGCAGGGTGGAAGCTGGGGCAGCCTCATGCTTACATTTGGGGCGCAAGCTTCGAGGTGGGGAGATGGCAAGTGCTCCGCGTCAAATTGATGGACTGGGTGCTCAATCGATTCTTGACAACGGCCTATGTCCTTTCTGAGGAGGGTATGAGCGCGTTTGCTGCGCAGGTTAGACGGCGTCGCCCGCGTATTCTGTTCGGCTATCCCTCCAGCCTCTACCATTTCGCCGAGTTTGTGCGCGAGCATGGCATGGATGATATCAAATTCGAGGCGATTTTCGGTTCGGCTGAGGTGCTCTATCCCGCGCAACGCCAGTTCATTGAGGAGGTTTTTGCCGGCAAGATGTTCAATCGTTATGGATCGCGGGAGTTGGGGGGCATCGCTTGTGAGTGTGAGGCTCATACGGCGCTCCATGCCAGCATCGAGAACGTTTATATCGAGATCCTGCGGGAATTAGAGGGCAACGAACCTACCCAGCCAGGTGAAACTGGTCACATCGTCGTGACGAATTTAAATAATTATGGGATGCCCTTCATTCGCTATAGCATTGAAGACATGGGCGCGTGGAGTAGTCGTGAGAGTTGTCCATGTGGTCGGGAGTTACCGTTGATGGAGTTGATACAAGGGCGACGCATCGATATGTTCAAGACGCGCGATGGGCGCGACGTCTGGGGCGGATTTGCCAGCCCTCTGTTTGGCATGGAGGGCGTAAAGCAGTTTCAAGTCGTGCAAAAGTCTCTGGATCTGGTCGTGGCTCGGATTGTTAAGGAAGGGGAGTTGGATCAGGCCCGGTTAGATACCATCGAGCGGACGGTGAAGGTGGCGTTAGGAGATCATGTCAGGGTTGAATTCGAATTCCCGGATGAGATTCCCATTCTGGATTCGGGGAAATATCGCTATGTTATTTCTGAAATCAGCGAAAATCGCAGGGATCAAGGAGTTTCCTAATGGTTCGTAAGGTCTTACGGGGTGCGGCATTGCTGTTCATGTTTCTGGTAATGAGTTCGGCTGTCATCCCGGCTGGTGCATCAACGACAGAGTATGTCGAAATTTTTGAGGGTGACATGCCCCTGATGTTCGCCGTTGGGCACGGTGGATGGAAGCAAGTCGGTGAACTGGAAAATGGCGGCTGGGCGGCCGATCCCCTTCTTCGCGATTACTTCTATCAGATTCTGGTGGTGCGCCTCTACGAGAAGACGGGGCACCTTCCCTACATCGTCTATCAGCAAGGTAATCGCAACTATGTCAACACCAATCGCCCGGTGGATTATTCAGAGGCCTATCATCCCGATAACTTGGAAGCTCAGGCGGCCTATTTTGAGTTTCACGATCAGGTGGATGCTATGATCGCTCGCGTTGAAGCTGAATACGGCGCGGATATGGCACTCATAATCAATCCGCACACGACCAATCTGGATGCGAGTATAGGAAACCGTCCCTGGGATCGGATCGCCGATATCGGATTTGTTGCCCCCGTGACGTATTTGGGAAATTCCAATAACACGATGAAAGCGCTTTATGACCGAAGAGGCGAAATCGCGTTACGTGGGGAGGATAGTATTCCTTATCAATTCTTTCATGGCCAAGATTGGCCCTCTTCCGATGCCGTTTGGCCCGCGGCCGCCGTGGTCAACGCTAAGACTGAGGCCCAAACCGGCGATGACGTGTGGCACGTCTTGCCTGCCTGGGTCAGCGATTGGAATACTGATGCTTGGGTCACAGCCTACTTCAATGGTTGGTCCACGGTTCTGTATCATGGGACTAATAGCTCAGACCATCACGAAAATTGGACGAACGGATTGGACGCCTTCCAGATCGAGGTGAACTACACCAAGGGATCTGGGATCGCGCTGGATGAGAGTGGTGATTATCAACTCAACGTTCCATTTGCCACGGCGCTAATGGATGATCTCGTTGATGCGATCTTGCATAGCCTGCGTGTCAACTATGGGTGGGAGCCTGGGGATGCCTACAACGTCGTGATAGATAATGGCGATACGGGTTTCGGCATGACAGGTTCTTGGGAGGAGTCTAGAGGAGAAGGGTTCTGGGGCACGCCAAGTATCTACTCCAACGAAGTTGGAGCGACGGCCAAATGGAGACCGGACCTCAACCAGAGTGGTGTCTATGAAGTTCTGGTCCGTTGGACCGGATACCCAAATCGGACGTCATCTGCGCAATACACGGTCAATCATGTCGATGGCCATCAGACCTTTTCGTTGAATCAGAGTGTCCAAGATGCTAGATGGATCAGCCTGGGCACTTTCTTGTTCGAGGAGGGGATGAGTGGTAGCGTCACGCTGACGTGTAACGATGCGGATCATACAACCTCGGCCGATGCGGTGATGTTTCGCTTGGTTGAACTTGACAACGATATTTATTTGCCAATCATAGTGAAAAACATCCCTTAGATAGCCTTGTTTATTGAGGTTCTGATTTTAGGAAATTTATAGGTTTTCTGGATACTTTTTGGTTACTTCCTTCTTATACAATGGAGCAATGAGATGTGGGAATATTCAAAGTGTTTCATCTATGTCATTCGGAGGGATCTTGAAAATGTTAACAAGAAAACAATTTACTGACCTCTTTTTTTGCCTCGTTTTAGTACTCTTCGTGATTTTAGCCTGGGCGGTTCCCGTGTCCGCTCAAGCTTGGGGTGATTTTTCAGCCGATGTCGATGGCGATGGCCTGCCCAATACAACCGAGGAAACTGGGTGGTCCAATGGGGCCGGCGGCCCTTTCCTCACCGATCCCCTAGATGCAGACAGTGACGATGATGGTCTTACCGATGGTCATGAAAAGCTGTATGATACAGACCCTCTCGATGATCACAGTCCTGGCATCTATGTGGAGTACGAAAAAGATCTTCAGACCAGCCAATATTACACTTGGCAACGCTACGGCGATAACTATATTGCGCTTCCCCATCCGTTTAGTCCTTGGGAGGGAGATGCTGTTGTCGTGCGTCGGGGGACGACCTTCTCGGTGGGAGGGCCGGCAGACGCGAATATCGTGATCGACAAGAGCCTAGGTAGCCTGACCACTTTAACGTCAGAGCGAGATTCCCTTGCCGGGCGGTGGAGTATCCACGTGCCTGAGGATGGCACGGTTGGTATTTACACGATCACTGTCGAAGATGGTAGTTGGAGTGAGAGTTTGAATTTATACGTCATCTTTGAACTGCCTACTGACTTGAGCGATGCTTTCATTGAAGCTTTTGTATATGATGATGACCTGAACGATGCGCGAGATACGACGTCTTTGGGATTCTACGATACGGATCTCAATGGTGATCGTAGATATGAGCATGATGACTATGACTGGATTCCGGAGGGTGAGTGGATCAATCGCGGATACGTTTGGCGCTATGACACCCAACATTATGGCTCCCTTGTCTTCAAGGATCACGTCATGCCGGCAATCAATGGCCATACGACTACCTGGGATGCTGCTAATGATTTAGGAGATCACGCAGATCAAGTAACTTGTTTTGATCATCCTCGCCCGCTTGGAAACTCGTGGTGCGTATTGAATCCGAGTTTGTGTGGGCCGGATTTTAATGACAAGAACCAATGTACAAACATTGCTAACTTGCTGACGTCTTTCAACCGAGCGGCTGGCATCCCATCCCGTCCTGTGTTTGTGGACTGGCCAGATAGCACGTTTGACCACGCGACGGAAGTGTGGACAAAGCCGACGTGGGACTCTTGGGATTGGTATGTAATGCGTGGTTACTTTCAATATGAGAGGCCCTGTGAAACTTCGAACTGGGGAGGCGGCTACGTCCCCCTAGGCTCAACCTCTGGATGGTACACTTCTGGGCAGGGTGTCTATGCCGCCGCCGAGAACTGGAATTGGGCCGATACGCGGGATGGTGAGTGGTCCGGGGCGGATGATTTCCGCTTGGCCAGTTGGCAGTTCGATAAGAGCAGTAAAGAGGGCCAAATCATAAAGAAAGATTGGTTTGAGACGCGGCTGGTTGATTATTATGACTGGCCAAGTGAACCTGAGGTGATAGGGGCGCCGCCTGAAGATTGGCCGAATCCACCCGCTACGACCGCGATGGCGACGATGGCTTCCTCAGATCTCACGGATGAATTGACTTCGGTCATTCAAATTGATCAGGTCGTGGCGGACTATGGCATGGATTTGGATGGCGACGGTCGCTTCGACCAACTGGCATTTGATATCCAGGTAGAGGTGCAGCAGGCGGGCGTGTATTGGTTCCAAGGACAGCTCGCAGGTGACATCTCAGAAGCCATTGGTGAGGCCTACCTCGAAGAGGGACGCCATACGATAACCTTGCCCTTCGAGGGTATGTCTATCTACATGAACAAAGAGGATGGTCCCTATGTCCTGGCCGATTTATGGGTGACCGATGTCGATAATCCCGCGCCGGTTGATTTTGTTGAAAATGCGCTGGCGCACGCACGACCGGCCTACGATACATACCCCTATAAATTCGGCGCTTTTGGCATCGCCGGGGCGAGTTTATCGGGTGATTATGCCCACCGCGCGATCGACACGGACCGCGATGGATATGCCGACACTCTGATGGTCGAAACCACTTTGAAAATCGAAGTGCCAGACACCTACACCGTTCGAGGCGTTCTATTCGATGGCCAAGGGGAGATGCTCGATCAGGCCGCCTGGTCCGGTTCTGGATCAGAGGCGACCTTGCGGTTTGAGGCGTTGCGAGGAACCGTTGGTCCCTATACCTTGGAACACGTGCATGTACGCAACAGCGATGACGAGGTCACCGACGGGATGAAGGACGAGTACGAGCTTGGAGGCATCCCCGCATTTAGCGCTAAGGCGATCCGCATCGGGGGGGCGGCGCAGGACGGCGGCGCTTCTGGCATTCAGCCCATGTTTGTCGTCACCAATACGGGTTACTCTGATGTCGGTGTGGATACGGACGGTGATAGTAAGTTTGACGAACTTCTCATCGCGTTAGATGTGGAGGTCGAGGCCGGAGAGGGCGGGAAGGCCTATCGTCTCGAAGGATGGCTGGCAGATGCAAACAACTCACTCATCTCCTGGGCCGTTGGTGAGAGCCAGGTGCTCACGCACGGTGTCCAAAGCTTATCGTTGGCATTTGATGGTCGGGCCATTAACGAACATCGTGTGGATGGTCCATATAAGCTGGTGGCCCTAAAAGCGTTAAGTAATACCTATGAGGTCCTTGATGAAGTGGGTGTCGCCTATATGACATCTGCCTATGATTATGATGCTTTCGAGCCAGCGGCCGTTGCGCCGGCGGAGACTCTATTTTTCGATGATATGGAGGATTGGATCGTTGCGGGAGAGAGCTTCGAGAGTGGCGCTCTCGGCGCGACTTGGACGATTTCCTCCTCGACGACCGAAGGGCGCATCCAAGTGACAAGCGAGTATACCCCTGCTTTCGGTACCCACGCCTTGCTGATGGATGACAGTGTTGATCGTAACTACACCTTGAATGAGGCGATCTGGACGGTAGATCTATCGAATGTCGATGAGGCCTCTCTCTCTTTCTACCATGCAGATCTTGGCGACGAACAGCATCCCTTTAATGGGGATTTTACCGGCAGTTACAACGCTGATGGCGTCGCTATCAGTGACGATGGGGTGAACTGGCATCCCATCCTGAGCCTCCCTGATCAGGAAGAGGGTGTATGGCTACACCATACCATTGACCTGGCGTCCGAGGCTGCTGAGGCTGGTATGTCGCTGGGAGTTGACTTCCAGATCAAGTTTCAGCAGTATGATAATTTCCCATTGGATAGTGGCCCTGACGGACGCGGTTGGGATGAGATCCTCATTATTGCCCAGGGTGAGGGTGATCCTGCTGATCAATGGACGGCAGATTCGCTGTGGGAGGTGCAGGAAGATGTGTGGTATAGTCACGCGCATGCTTGGGGCGCTGAAGGCTCTTCTGGGGGGGATTTGACCTCTATTCCGCTGGATCTCTCAGACTATGCCCAACCAACCCTTAGCTTCAAGACGGTCTACAAAAATAATACCAGCCCGTTGCAAGTCTCAACCGATGGCGTCAATTGGACGGATGTCGTAACGGCTAACACATTCACAACGCATTGGGATACTCAGTTGGTCAACCTGAGCGACTATAGTGAGACCTCGGATGTGCAGTTTCGCTTCAATGCTGATGCCCAATCCGGATTGCGTTGGTACGTGGATGACGTTTCCCTCAGCGCTTGGCCGGCTGTGATCACGGCCACATTTGACTATGTCCCGCAGCCCGCGCTCACCGATGAGGACATCACCTTCGTGGCCGATTACACCTCCATTGACACGACGACGTTGCCGATCACCTACACCTGGGATTTTGGCGATGGCTCGTCCATTCTCGTGACCTCGGAGCCGACGGTCACGCATACTTTCACGGAGAGCATCGAGCGTACGGTCTATCTCACGGTGGAGAATCCTTACGATGACGCTCTCTTCTCCGACGTGGTCCCTGTATATGAACCAGTCTCGGAGACGAGCTTTGATTTCACGCCAGCATCGGACGCCGGTGATTGGAAGACCGTCTTCACCTCCACCTACACGCCCACCTCGGCCAGTCAGCCGGTGACTTTCACATGGGACTTTGGCGACGGCAGCACTGAGATTACGACCACTCAAACTGTTACCCATATTTTCCCCACCACGAATACCTACACTGTCCTGCTAACGACCACTAATGGCTACGGCGGTGAAGCGACGGCGACGCATCAAGTCACCGTTCCCTTTGACAATGACGGTGATGGCCTGACCAATGCCACCGAGGACGCGTTAGGTACCGATCCTAATGATCCCGATAGCGACGGCGATGGCTTGACCGATGGCGAGGAAGTCAATACTTATGGCACCGATCCCAACGATACAGACTCCGATGATGACGGCCTGACCGATTACGAGGAAGTCAACGACTACGAAACCGATCCCAACAATACAGACTCCGATGGCGACGGTATGCCCGATGGTTGGGAGGTAGACAACGCCCTCAATCCGTTGGTGGACGATGCCGCCGATGACGCTGATAATGACGGCCTGACCAACTTGGAAGAGTACCAGGCCGGCGCCGATCCCCAGAATCCCGATAGTGATGGCGATGGCATGCCCGACGGCTGGGAGGTGGATAATAACCTCGATCCGTTGGTGGACGATGCCGGCGAGAACCCGGATAGCGATGCTTTGACCAACTTGGAGGAATATCAGGCCGGCACCGATCCGCGCGATTACAATCCCTCTGACATCAGCCTGAGCAATGCGAGCGTGGCCGAGAACCAGCCAGTCGGCACAATCGTGGGCGCGTTCAGCACGATAGATCCGGATGACGACACCCACAGCTACAGTCTGGTCAGCGGCGCGGGGGATGCCGATAATGAATCTTTCGCCATCGTTAGCGCTACGCTTCAGACGGCTGAGTCTTTTGACTACGAAACTAAGGACAATTACACGATTCGCGTCCAGGCCGATGATGGACAGGCGACGATCTCAGAGACCTTCGCGATCACAGTCACGAATGTCAACGACGCGCCGACCTTCACCAGCACGCCGGTCACGACGGCGACTGAGGAAGTAGCGTACGAATACACCGTCACCGCCGAGGACGTGGACGTGGGCGACGCGCTGACCATCACGGCCCTCACGCTGCCGGATTGGCTCGATCTGACCAGCGATGGCGGCGATACCGAGACGCTCACCGGTATACCGACCAACGACGATGTGGGGGAGCATCTGGTAGAGTTGCACGTGGAGGATCTGACGGGCGAGACCGCCACACAGGCCTTCACCATCACCGTGGCTAACGTCAACGACGCGCCAGCCTTCACCAGCGCGCCGATCACAACCGCGACCCAGGATGCGAGCTACAGCTACCCGGTCGAGGCGACGGACGTGGACGCGGATGAGGTGCTGACCATCACGGCGGAGAGTTTGCCCGCCTGGTTGACTTTGGTCGATCACGGTGACGGTACCGCCACGCTGAGCGGCACGCCGGCCAATGCGGACGTGGGCGACCACGCCATCCCGCTGCTGGTCACCGACGCGGGCGGCCTGACCGACACGCAAGCCTTCACCATCACCGTCGCCAACGTCAATGACGCGCCGACCTTC
Organism: Chloroflexota bacterium; assembly: GCA_009908585.1. Lineage (GTDB taxonomy): Bacteria > Chloroflexota > Anaerolineae > B4-G1 > SLSP01 > JAAAOZ01. The sequence continues at coordinate 4,216 of JAAAOZ010000023.1, read as the reverse complement.
ACCAGCACACCGGAAGAGGATGCCACTGAGGATGCGTCGTACACTTACGCGGTCACGACCGAGGATGTGGACGCAGGCGATACGCTGACCATCACGGCCCTCACGCTGCCGGATTGGCTCGATCTGACCGGCGACGGCGGCACGGCGACGCTGAGTGGTACACCATCCCAGGCCGATATAGGCCCCCACGCGGTGTCATTGATGGTTACCGATGTCGGCGGCTTGACCGATACACAAAACTATACCGTCACAGTTTACCCGGATGACGTGAATTTGGCGCCTTCCTTTAATGGCATACCGGTGAAGGATGCCACGGAGGATCAGCCGTACTCCTATGAGGTCACGGCTGAGGATCCGAATGCTGAGGACGTCCTTGTCATCACCGCGCCGACGGCCCCGACCTGGCTGACCCTAGTCGATCACGGTGATGGCGCAGCAACGCTGAGCGGCACGCCGGACAACGCCGATGTAGGCGACCACGCGGTGTCGCTGCTGGTCACCGACGCTGGCGGCCTGACCGATACGCAATCCTTCACCGTCACCGTCATCAACGCTAACGATGCGCCGGAGTTCGCCAGCATTCCCAAGGAGTCGGCCATTGAGGAGGCGAACTATATTTATAATGTCGTGGCCGAGGATGAAGATGTGGGGGATGTGATGATGATTACTGCGCCGACGGTTCCAGCTTGGCTGAATGTGACGGACAACGGGGACGGCACGGCGACGCTAAGCGGTACACCATCTCACGCCGATATAGGCCCCCACGCGGTGTCCCTGCTGGTCACCGACGCTGGCGGCCTGACCGATACGCAATCCTTCACCGTCACGGTCTTCTCAGCCGGAGATAATGTGCCTCCGTCCTTTGTCAGTATCCCAGTGGAGGAGGCAACAGAGGACGAGCCGTATACTTACGAGGTCGCAGCCGAGGATCTGAATGCCGAGGACGTCCTTGTCATCACCGCGCCGACGGCCCCGACCTGGCTGACCCTAGTCGATCACGGTGATGGCGCAGCAACGCTGAGCGGCACGCCGGACAACGCCGATGTGGGGGATCACGCGGTGTCGCTGCTGGTCACCGACGCTGGCGGCCTGACCGATACGCAAGCGTTCACCATCACCGTTATGATCAAGGTGGATTCGACCGATAAATATATCTTCTTGCCAGTGGTCGTGAAACTAGCTATCTGACACTTTTAGAAAACAGCTCACGGATTTTCACGGATCACACGGATTTTTAGATCTTTCAGCGGAGAAGTTCTCCATCTGGGGGTGTATCTTACCGCTCACGTCCATTTGGACGAGTTTAAGGCTGAATTTTACTCCTTACATTCTAAGAATGGCTCTTCCTGCAATATAAAATCAAAAAATATCTGCGTTAATCCGTGTTTATCCGTGAGCTAAGAAGTGTTGGGTGGATAGGTCGTGAAAAACTTATGAGATTGATGAGGACATAGGAATGCAAAAAAGCCCCACCTAGCGTGGGGCTTTTTGGTTGGAAGCCACGAATGTCGTGGCAGTAGAGCAATATTCCTGTTTTCCCTTTATTCAATGCTCATGGCTGATGCTTTGGATGCGTGCCACCTCCTCCGCGCGATACGGCGTGCTATCTTCCCGCAGGATGTCGTGAAACCACAGATCCGGTTCCGGTGCGCCTATCTCTGATTCCCATGGATAGATGGTCTGCGTCTTGCCCTTGACCAATCCCCAATTGTAGCATCCCACGTTCTCGCGCCGGAAGACGGGCAGATGGGTCGCAAAGCGACTCCCTCGCGGGCGCGCCATATACTCGGTACAGATAACGGGACGTCCATGGGTTTTCAACTCTTGTATCTGGCGCGCCAGATGATCCACCTTCTCGTAGTTGTGAAAGGTGATGACGTCGGAGGCGCGCAGTTGAAATGCGTTCAATTCCGCGTTATCGAACCACACGCCGGCGGTGAGCGGCTGGGTCGGATGCGCGGCTCGCGCCCACGCGAAGGCCTGCTTCAGCAGCGGCAGCGATGTTGCCCCCATCTCGTTGTTGCCCGGCTCATTGTAGAGATCCCACATCAGCACCCTGTCGTCCTCCGCGAAGGCCCCGATGATGCCCTGGACGTATCGCGCCAGCCGCTCCCAGCGCGTAGGATCCAACACCACGCTCGAGCCGGGCGACCGCACCCATCCTGAGTTATGGACGCCGGGGATCGGGTCGGGTTGCGGGCCGAGGTGAGGGTCGTCGCGCCAACAATCATCGAAGAGCACGAAGAGCGTTCGGATGTCGTGCGCATCCGCGATGCTCAAATAGCGATCCACGCGGCTCAGGACATTCGCATCCGCCTCCCACAGCAGGTCGTGTAGGTAGACTCGGACCGTGTTGAATCCCAACTCGGCGGCCCAATCCAACTCCCGCCGGATCGCCTCTGGATCGAAGGTCGCCGCTTGCCACATCTCCAGTTGGTTGATCGCGGTGCTGGGAATGAAATTGCACCCCATCAGCCACGGTTGGTGATCATACCACGCAGTTGCCTTCTCTGCTGACCAGCGTTGCTTATTCACGCTGCATTTCCCTTCCGACCTGTCGTCTGGTATAGTAGCGCTGTCATTGATGCATCCGCCAGCCGCCGCCTACATAGATCAATTGGCCCGTCACCCAGCGCGCCTGCTCTGAGGCGAGAAATGCTATGACATCCGCCACATCTTCCGGCTTTCCTACCCGCCCCAGGGGCGTCCCTGTGGCAATCTTCACCTCTTTTTCGGGCGTGATGTACCCTGTCTGGATCGGACCAGGCGCGACAATGTTGACGGTGATGCCATACTGCCCCATCTCTGCCGCTGCTGATCGACTATACGACTCTATCGCATGTTTGCTGGCTGCGTAGCTCACATTGGCAATGTGGGCATGAGCTGCATCGGTGCTCACGTTGATGATCCGCCCCCATGCCGCGCTCCGCTCTACGTACCGATGCAGATACTCCGACATCATCAAGGCATAGCTCCGCGCGTTGACGGCAAAATGGGCGTCTATCTCGGCCCCAGTTATCAATTGAATGCCGGAGCCTTGATCGCTTACCCTGGCCGGATCAAAGGTCTCTAGAACGCAATAGGTGTGGTTGTTCACGAGAATATCGACCGGCCCAAGTTCTGCCTCACACAAGTCAAACAACTTTGGAATGTTGTCCGCGTCCCCAAGATCCATCTCGTAGGCAACCGCCGTATGTCCCATCGCATCGACGAGGGGCTGCGCCGATTGTTGCTGCATCGCCTGATATAGCATGTCCCCGCCCACACCAGCCTTTCGGGCCTTACTCAACGCCTCCCTTGAATAGCGGCACGGGCCACGATAGTAGGTGATGAACACCTGCGCTCCTTGGGCTGCGCATGCTTTCGCCGTTGCTGCCCCAATACCGTGATTAGCTCCTGTAATGAGGAGAGTTTTGCCCTCCAGTTGTGGATTGATCATCTGTCATTCCCTCTCTTTATCTGAATCTGCTACACCTTGCGTTGTCGGCAGCGTAAACCAGAACGTGCTGCCCTCTCCCACGATGCTCTCCACGCCAACCTCGCCGCCCAGCTTGGTGATGATGCGCTGGACAATGGAAAGTCCCAGGCCGTAACCTTGCGCACGTGTTTTGTGCAGGCGCGTGAAGTGGGTAAAGAGTTGCGCTTGTTGTTCAGCACTCAACCCTGGGCCGTTATCGCGCACCCAGAAGCGCAGCGACGCCGCTGCCTCCGGCGCCTCTGAGGTATTGTGATACTCCCATCCGATGGTGATGCGCGGCGGCTGACCGCCGTATTTGAGCGCGTTGCTGATGTAATTGACCCATACCTCTTCCACCCATGGCGCGTAGCCGGCAGCGACGGGCCACGAATCCGGTCGTATGATATGCGCCTGCATCTCTTCCAGGCGTTGCTCAAACCGGTGCAAGGCATTGGATACAATAACCTCCATGTCCAGGGCGTCCACGGCGATGTCCTCAAGCCGCCGCACACTGGCCAGCAGCAGCAACTCGTTGATGATGTTGGTCATTTGATGTCCCTTTTGGGCGATGATGCTCAAATTTTTCGTGATGCGCTCTGGTTCCATGTGGGAGTAGTGCTGTTCTAGCAAATTGCTGAAGCCGACAAGTGAGGTGAGAGGCGTCTTAAGATCATGCGCCACCGTGTGGGCGTAGGCGTCCAATTCGTCGATGAGGCGTTCGCGCTCCTCCTCCGCCCGTTTGCGCTCGGTAATATTGTG